>JAFTGI010000049.1 GCA_017458195.1 Prevotella sp. | reverse complement strand
CTAAAAATCAAATAGTTGAAGAAATATACGCCACAAGATTTGGCCCAAATAGAATTGTCGTACCCCTATACGGGATTACAACTGCTCGGAGTTTCGCTTGATGACATTATTGAGGCTATAGCCTAATCGCTGAATAGTTACATCTGATGGAAAATCTTCAAAAAGATGTTAAAATTTAGACTTACTGAATCAGGTATTGTTTCTGAAGGCTCGTTCAAACTATCATTTAGCACTTGATTCTTTGTTCAAGATTATCAGACAAAAAGTAACCATTGTACTTTCCGTGGCTCCCCCAGTTGCAATGAACCAGATTCTGAAAATTCGTTCTACTTACTTCTTCCCCACCAGAAAGCAATTTGCGAACTTCATAACACCCTCTTACAAGTCCACCATCAATAACCCAGCAATGTCCTGGAAGGTAGTCTAAATGATACTCATATCCGCCAATCACCACCGGCCTGCCCAGTTTAAAATCATTCATGCAAGCATCATAATCGTAATCTGAATAACTATATTGGTAACCAAACTTTACTAATGCCCTATAACGATACATTTCATTGGTGCTTGAACTATTCGCGCCATATTGCGTTTGAATTACAGAACCAATATCGCTTACTAGTTGAGCCACACTATTTGGTAATTCCGCTGTATCACAAGCACGTGATTGAGGATACAAATCACAAGTGCGCCATGCATAAACATCACCTATTTCTTTCACGCCACTTCGTGTTGCCATAGGAAGGGATAAGATAAAGTTTTGGGCGGTTTCAATTGCAAATTGTTCTTTTGCATCAATAATACTTGTTGCTATTTCACAACTCTTTTGATAAAGAGACTCATCTTTAGAGCATGAGGCAAACAGTGCACATAGAACACCAATAAACAAAAATATTCTCATAATACAATTATCCAATTTTAGTTAAGTGGCACAAAGATAAAAAAAATTTTCTCAACTAATATTGCAAATTAACATTTTTAACAAAAGTCGAGGTCTCACCTTATTACCTGATTCCCTGCCAAACGCTGCATGAATGTCTTACAACTGGAAATCGAACACATTTACTGTTCTTTCAGTGATTCGACGTACTGCCACAGCTTGCGGTAGAAGGGGTGGCGGCAGAGCGTGCGGCGGTCGCCGAGGATGATGAGCTTCATGCGGGCCCGCGTGATGGCCACGTTCATGCGGCGCAGGTCGCGCAGGAAGCCAATCTGGCCCTCGTCGTTGGAGCGCACGAGCGAGACGACGATGATGTCGCGCTCCTGCCCCTGGAACCCGTCGACAGTGTTGATCGTGATCAGCCGGCGGAAGGGCTTGAAGAACTCGCTACGGCGCAGCATCTGGCGCAACAGCTGCACCTGGGCACGGTAGGGCGAGATGATGCCCACGTCGAGCCGCTCGTCGAGGATGCGCTGGCGGCCGATGAGCTCGAAGTAGGCCTGCAGGGCCAGGAGGGTCAGCTGGGCCTCAAAGTCATTGAAGTGAGAAGTTGAAAGTGAGAAGTGAGAAGTGTTATTAGTCTTATCCACACCATTTTCTTGCCTGCTTATGTAACTATACTTCTCACTTCTAACTTCTAACTTCTCACTTCCTGTGTTTACCCACGTTATCGGCAAGTCCAGATCCAGTATGGAGCGGTTCTTGACCTCGGGGGCGGCAATCATCATGTTGTGATAGAACCAGTCGGAGGAGAAGCGCATGATGTCCTCGTGCATGCGGTATTGCATGCGCAGCAGCGTCACCACCTCGGGCTTGAGCATGGCGATGCGCTCCATCAGCGTGCGGCCCAGACCGCCCTTCAGCGCCTCGTAGCACTTCACCGTGGGCGGCAGCTGACAGTGGTCGCCGGCCAGGACGACGCGCTGGGCCCTGCGGATGGGAATCCAGCAGGCGGCCTCCATGGCCTGGGCTGCCTCGTCGATGAAGAGCGTGCCGAACTTCATGCCGTCGAGCAGGCGGTTGGCCGAGCCGACGAGCGTCGAGGCAATGACGCGGGCCTCGCCGAACAGTTCGGCGCGGATGCAGATCTCGAGCTCCGTGGCACGGTCCTTCAGCCGGTCCATCTTCTGGTGCCACTGATCGCCGCGCTTCTTCGCCGCACGCAGTTCGCGGATAGCCTTGCGCAGGGCCCACAGCTGCGGATAGTCGGGATGGGCCTCAAAACGCCGCTCATAGGTGAAGGCCAGCATCTTGTCGTCCACACGCACGGGATTGCCGATGCGCAGCACGTTGAGTCCGCGGTCGACAAGCTTCTCGCTGATCCAGTCGACGGCCATGTTGCTCTGCGCACAGACGAGCACCTGCGGCTCACGGCGCAGCGTCTCGTAGATAGCCTCGACGAGCGTCGTCGTCTTGCCCGTGCCGGGAGGGCCGTGCACGATGGCCACGTCCTTGGCGCGGAGCACCTCGTTGACGGCCCGCTCCTGCGTCTTGTTCAGATATTGGAACCCCATGTCGGGGAAGGTGAACGTCTCAGCCTTCTGTCGCGTATAAAAGAGGTCGCGCAGATAGCCCAGCCGGCCCTTGGCCCGCATGGTGCGCTCCAGCGCCTCGAACATCAGGCGGAACGACGTCTCGTCGAACGACAGGCCGACGCCCAGCTGCTGGCCCTCGCTGACCTGCAGGTCGATGAGCGGCGTCCCGTCGGGCACGGCCACGACCATGCGCTCGGCCTCGGCGAAGCTGACGGTGCCGGTGAAGGGGAAGTATTTTATGTTAGAAGTGAGAAGTGAGAAGTGAGAAGTATTATTACCCTGGGTGTGAATATACTTCTCACTTTTCACTTCTCCCTTTTCACTTATCGCAAAGAACTGCACGGGCCGGCCGAACTCGAAGTTATGGTCGGCATTGTCGTCGTCGCCCAGCGAGCGGTAGACCTCGACACAGAGCTGGTTGAGCGAGTTGTAATAGCTGCGCCCCACCCTGACGGGCAGCCAGGCATCGCCCCGCGCCACGCGGCGCTCCACGCCGATGGCTTCCGTCATCTGCTGGTAGGCACGCTGCTCCTCCTCGTACTCCATCTGGAGCAGGGCGCGCTGCCGTTGCAGCTCAAGAATGGGCGAGAGCGTCTCCCGCTCGGCTGTCGTTTCCATGTTTTTCTCTTTTTCAGTTGCAAAGGTAACACTTTTTCTTGAAAATACTGAAGCTTAAAACTATTTTTCGCCTCCCGATTTTACTTTTTGCACTCGCATGCGTCATATAGAATAAGAACAGGAAACTAAAATGGATTTTCTCCGTAGAGCACTGACCCTTTTATTGCTTTTCCTGGCGTCGGTCAACGGCGTCAGGGCGCAGCGGGCTGCCCTGACGGGAAAGGTCGTCGACAGCGAGAGCCGCGAGGCCATGGCGAAGACCACGATGCAGCTGTTCCGCGTTGAGCCGAAGCGCAACCGCGAGGCCGACACGACGTTTGTCGGGGGCACCCTGACCGACGCGCAGGGCGCGTTCAGCTTCAGCGGCGTCGGCACGGGCTCGTATGTGCTGAAGGCCACGTTCCTCGGCTACCGGCCGCTGCGGCGCGACTTCACCAAGGAAGGCAGCCGACTGATGGACCTGGGCACGTTGCTGATGGAGCAGGACGCCGTGCAGCTGAGCGAGGCCGTCGTGACGGCCAACCTGCCCAAGATGGTCATCAAGGACGACACCATCGTCTATAATGCCGACGCCTTCCGCGTGCCCGAGGGCTCGGTCATCGAGGCCCTGGTGGAGGCCCTGCCGGGCGCCAAGATCGACGACAACGGCAGCATCTCGATCAACGGCAAGAACGTGCGGCGGTTCAAGATGGACGGGCGCGACTTCATGACGGGCAACAACGACGCCGTAATGAAGAACCTGCCCTCCTACGTCATCGACAAAGTGAAGGCTTACGACGAGAAGAGCGACCTCGCAAAGCTGACGGGCATCGACGACGGCAACGAGGACTTCGTGCTCGAGTTCGTCACGAAGCGCAGCGCCCGCCGCGGCCTGCAGATGAACCCCGACGTGGGCTACGGCACCGACGACCGCTACGGTCTGCGACTGACGGCGATGAAGCCGTTCGGCGACGTGCGCTATACGTTCATGGGCAACGCCAACAACGTGAACGACCGCAACTTCACGGGGCGCGGCGGCCGTGGGCGGGGCAACAACAACGGCCAGCGCGAGACGAAGACGGCCGCCCTCGACGTCAGCTACGAGAACGGCCGCAACCTGAAAACAAGCGGCCGCGTGACGTGGAACCGCCAGGACGCTGACAACTGGAGCCGCACAGGCTCGGAGGATTTCGTCAGGGCCACGCGCGGCGGTGCCTTCTCAAACAGTATCAGCCAGAACTATTCGCGACAGAACAGCTGGACGGGCAACATGAACGTGCAATGGAACGTCGACTCGCTCAGCATCCTGTCGTTCCGTCCCAACCTGAGTTTTTCGACTAACGACGGGCGAGGATTCTCACGCTCGGCCTCGTTCAACGAGGATCCCTTCGAACATGTTCGCAATCCCCTTGAGGCCGACGGGCTGACGACGATGGACAGCCTCGGACTGGCCCAGAACAGCCGCCGCGGGCGCTCGCTCAGCTACGGCACCAGCCGCAACGCCAGCGCCCAGGTGCAGCTCTACCGCCGGCTGAGCCGCAAGGGCCGCAACGTGGCCATCACGTCGAACATCAACTACCGCGACGGCGACAACCAGAGCGCCAACCTCTCGGCCGTCCATCTCTATTTGGAGAAGGATGCCCTCGGACGGGACTCCACCTACCAGACCAACCGTTACACCCGGTCAGACTCCTACAGCTTCAGCTATTCGCTCGGAGCCACCTACACCGAACCGCTATTCATCTTCCCGGCCAAAGAACTCGACTCGCTTGAGCTGGCTCGCCAGCGGGCCATGCGACGGGCCGGACGCGGACGTGGCGGCAGCACCGGCACGCAGGGCCTTTTCTTCCAGTTAGGCTATCGCTTCAACCACAGTTTCCAGAAGAACGACCCCGCGACCTACGACTTCCCCGACTACGACGACCTGGAGTTCGACCAGATGCTGCAGGGCTACCGCGACTGGGCACTGCTGTTCGGATTCCTCGACAACCCCTACGAGCAATACCTGAGCGACCGGCTGAGCCGCTACTCGGAGCGCACCGAGGACAATCAGGACATCGACGTGCAGCTGCGGCTCGTGCGCGAGAAGCTGAACATGAACGTCGGTCTGCAGTTGCAGCCGCAGCACTCCCACTACATCCAGCAATACCTCGGGCGGCCGGTCGACACGGTGCGCACCGTGACCAACATGTCGCCCACGCTCAACATGCGCTACCGCTTCAACCAGCAGACCAACCTGCAGGTGAACCTGCGCGGCAACACGCAGCAGCCCAGCATCACGCAGCTGCTCGACATCTACGATGACACCAACCCGCTCTCCATCTCGATGGGTAACCCGGGGCTGAAGCCGTCGTTCACGACCAACCTGCAGGCCAACTTCCAGATGCAGCGACAGCCGACCCTCATCGAGGACTCGCTCGGACAGATGATTCCACGGGCGCAGCGCCACTGGAGCTTCTCGACCAACGCCTCGCTGCAGCGCACGCAGAACGCCATCGGCAACGTCGTGACCTACAACGAGACGACGGGCGGACGCATCTCGCGGCCGGAGAACATCAACGGCAACTGGTCGACCAACGGCGGCGTCACCTTCAACCTGAACCTCGACACGCTGAACCGCTGGGACGTCAGCGGCTCGTTGCGCGGCACCTACCGCCACCAGATCGGCTACGTTAACCTGAACCGCACGGCCACGCCCGACCGCAACACCACCCACACCTACAACCTGACGCCCTCGACGTCGCTCAGTTTCCGTAACTCGTGGCTACACTTCTCGCTCAACGGCAACCTGACCTATGCCCGCACGGAGAACGAGCTGCAGGCCTCGCGCAACCTGACGACCTGGAACTTCAGCTACGGCGGCAACACGCAGATCAAGTTCACGTGGGGCACGACGCTCAACACCGACGTCCACATGTTCTCGAAGCGCGGCTACAGCGACCAGTCGCTCAACACCAACGAGCTCATCTGGAACGCCCAGCTCTCGCACGGATTCCTGCGCGGCAAGAAGCTGACGGTGATGCTGCAGTGGTATGACATCCTCGGCCAGCAGTCGAACTTCACCCGCACGGTCACGGCCAACGGCTGGACCGACCGCGAGGTGAACAGCATTACGAGCTACGCCATGCTCCACGTCAGCTACCGCCTGAACTTCTTCGGCGGACGGGGCGAAGCAGGCGGCGAGCGCGGTCCGCGAGGCCAGCGCGGCGAAGGCTTCGAGGACGGTCCCCGCGGCCAGCGCGGCGGCGGCTTCGGCGGTGGTGGCCGAGGCTTCGGCGGTCGCAGACAATAATCCCCGCCCTGTCGCGTTATAATAAAAACAATAACAATAACAACAAACTAAGAATTATACGAATTAAAAGAATTGTAATTCGCAAAAAGCGCGAAATTCGCAAAATTCGTGAAATTCGTAGTAGAAAAGAAGCCACAAATCCGGGTAATCCGCGTAATCCGTAGTAGCAAAGAAGCCACAAATCCGGGTAATCCGCGTAATCCGTGGTAGAAAAGAAAGCCACAAATCCGTGGTAGCATAAATAATTCTCTAATCCGTCGCGCACGTTCGCAGTCATGCCCTCCCAAGCGTGAGGAGGCTTAAGGCGCAAAGTCCGGCTGCGTTGTGGGTGATACAAAAACTTTAAACACAACAATGCAAAACAAAACGAAACTGACGGCAGTACTCATTATGGCACTGCTGGCACCGGCGGGCATGAATGCCGCCGAGGCCGACTCGACCGTCATCAGTGGCGGCAACATCAACGACGTCGTCGTGACAGGCACACGCCAGGCCACCAGCCTGAGCCACCTGCCGATGAACGTCACCGTGGTCAGTCGTGAACAACTGACCGAGAACTTCCAGTCTTCCATTCTTCCCACACTGACGCAGGAGGTGCCGGGGCTGTTCGTCTCCAGCCGTGGCGTCATGGGCTACGGCGTCAGCGGCGGCGGCTCTGGGTCATTCAACCTCCGGGGCCTCTCCGGCGGCTCGCGCGTGCTGGTGCTCATCGACGGCCATCCGCAGTATGCCAACATCTTCGACCACCCCATCGGCGACGCCTACCAGACGATGATGGCCGACCGCGTCGAGGTGGTCAGCGGTCCGGCGTCGGTGCTCTATGGCTCAAATGCGATGGGCGGCGTCATCAACATCGTCACGCGCAAGATGCAGGAGGACGGCGTGCGCACCTCGGTCAACGTGGGCGCCGGCAGCTACGGCTCAGTGCAGACGCAGGTGAGCAATCAGGTGCGCCAGAGACGCTTCTCGAGCACCGCAGCCGCCCAGTACAGCCGCTCCGACAACCACCGGCCCCACATGGGCTTCGAGCAGTATGGCGGCTATCTCAACTTGGGTTACGACATCAGCGAGAACCTGACGGCCCGCGTCTCGGCCGACGTCACCCACTTCAACGCCTCGCACCCCGGCACCACCGACAGTCCGCTGCTCGAGGCCGACCAGTGGATCACGCGCGGCGTGGTCAACGCCAGCCTGCAGAACCACTTCGAGGGGCTCGACGGCGCCCTTATGCTCTACACCAACTTCGGCCGCCACAAGATCAACGACGGCTCCGGGCCCAAATCCAACGGCAACCAGCCCCGCGCCAACCTGTTCCGCTCGAAGGATGCCCTGACGGGCGTCTCGTTCTATGAGACTGTCCAGCTGTTCGAGGGCAACCACACGACCGTCGGCGCCGACTATCAGCACATCTACGGCTATGCCTACAACACCAGCCGCGAGGACGGCTCGCTCATCCCGACCAACTACATGGCCGGCACGGGCAAGAGCTATCGCAACGAGTGGGCCGCCTACGTCGACTTCCGTCAGGACCTGACGCCCTGGCTGACGGCCGACGCCGGCGTGCGCTACGACTGGCAGAACATCACGGGCGGCGAGCTCGTGCCCCAGTTCGGACTGGCCGTCCGCCCCGTCAGCGACGGTCTGCTGAAGCTGACGGCTGCCAAGGGATTCCGCAACCCCTCGATGATGGAGCTCTACTTCTACGGCACCAACGGCAACGTGGCGCTCAAGGCCGAACGCATGTGGAACTACGAGCTGTCGTGGCAGCAGCACATCGGGCGCTTCTCCTATAAGGCCAACATCTTCTACCTGAAGGCCGACAACCTCGTCGGCACGGGCGTGAAGCCCGACGGCAACGTGGGGCGCATCAACACCGGCGCCTTCGAGCACTCGGGCTATGAGTTGCAGGCCGACTACCAGGTGACGAAGCACTTCGCCGTCCATGCCAACCGCAGCTATATCCACCAGCAGCCAAGCCGACTGCAGACGGGCACGCCCGAATATGTCGACTACCTGGGCATCCGCTGGCAGCAGGGCCGCTTTGGCCTCAATGCAGGCACGCAGCACGTCAGCGACCTCTACACCGGCGACAGCATGCAGACGTTCACGCTCGTCGACGCCACCGTCAGCTACCGTCTCCTCGACTCGACGAGGCTGTGGGTGCGCGGCGAGAACCTCCTGCGCCAGAAGTATGAGATCCTGGCGGGCTATCCCATGCCGCGAGCCACGTTCATGGCCGGCATCAACGTTGATTTCTGATCAGTTCAAAACAAAGAAAGTGGCGCTTCTCGAAAGTAATATAGGGGTATATTACCTTCAAGAAGCGCCACTTTCGTGATTATTTTACTTTTCTATGACGGGCAACTTCCTGACGTCGGTGATGACCGACGGGATGCGCTCGAAGATGGCACGGATGCGCTCGGTGTCGAACTTCGGCGTGCGGTCGTAGTAGTAGATTCCGTTCTTCTCTTGTTCAACATCGGTGATCTGGGTGTAGCAGAAGCCCACCACGTTGGGGCACTGCCGCAGCGCGTCGACCTCGTCCTGCAGGATGCGGTAGAAGTCGTCGAGCGTGTCGATGTTCGAGCCGTAGCCCCACGACGTGCTGCGCTCCTCGGGCCGGATCCAGGGCAGTCCGCCGAACTCATCAATCATGTAGGGCTGACCGTCGTACTTGGCCAGATAGGGCTTGTCGGCCTGGTTGCGATAGGGCTCGCGGCCCTCGTGGAAGGTCAGCTGGCTGACGAGCTTCTGCGGGTCGCGCTCGTAGTTGTGCTGCGTCCACAGGTCGGTGCGCACGTGGCCGTCGCCGCTGGCATCATTGACGGGGCGCGTGGGGTCGATGGCGCGCGTCAGCCGGTAGACGTCCTCCACCATGTGGTTGTAGACGCCCGAGCCGGTGCTGCTCCATGTCTCGTTGAAGGGTGTCCACGTGACCAGCGAGGGATGGTTGCGGTCGCGCTCGACGAGCTCCGTCCACTCGCCGATGAAGTTGCGGGCAGCCACGTCGTCGTTGACGTTGAGGCCCCATGAGGCCGACTCGCCCCAGGTGAGGTAGCCCAGCCGGTCGGCCCAGTAGTAATAGCGCTCCTCAAACGACTTCTGGTGCAGGCGGGCACCATTGAATCCCACGGCCTTCGACAGCTCGATGTCGCGCCGCAGGGCCTCGTCGGAGGGTGCCGTCCAGATGCCGTCGGGATAGAATCCCTGGTCGAGCACGAGCCGCTGGTAGTAGGGCTGGTTGTTCAGGTAGAAGTAGCCGCCCTCGACGTGCACCTTACGCATGCCGACGTACGAGCGGATGCGGTCGACGACCTGTCCACTGCGGCTGACCTCGTAGGTCACGTCGTAGAGGAAAGGCTGCTCCGGCGACCAGAGCTTGGGCTTTTTGATGGGCAGCACGACGGCGGCCCCGTTGGTGCAGGGCGCCGTGGCCGTGGCCACCAGTTTCTTGCTGTCGCTCACCCGGATGGTCAGGCGGTTGCCGCTGCTCTCCTTGAAGAAGCGGGGCCTGACGACGAGCTGCTGCTGGTCGATGTCGGGCACGGCGAAGACCTGCTCCAGTCCCTCGGCGTCGACGGGCTCCAGCCAGACGGTCTGCCAGATGCCCGTTGTGCGGGTGTACATGCAGCCGTTGGAGTAGAGTTCATAGGCCTGCTTGCCGCCCGTCTGACGGCCACCGCGCAGGTTGTCCTTGACCCACACCACGAGATTATGCTGCGAGCCCGGCTGGGCCAGCTCGGTGATGTCGAACGAGAACGACGAGCCGCTGCCGTAGTGGGTGCCCACCTCGCGGCCGTCGATGAAGACGTGGGTCTCATAGTCGCTGGCCCCGAAGTTGAGGCGCACGCGGCGTCCCGTCCACGAGGCGGGGACGCTGACCGTCCGCTGATACCACACCGCCGGGATGAAGTCGGTGTAGCCGATGCCCGAGAGCCGGCTCTCAGGGCAGAAGGGCACGACGATCTTCCGGTCGAAGTTCTTGGCGTTCTGCCAGTCGCGCTCGCGGCCGGTCTGTCCGAAGTCGAAGGCGAAGTTCCACTCGCCGTTAAGGTTCATCCAGTCAGCCCGCTCAAACTGCGGGCGCGGATACTCGGCCCGGGGCTGTGCCGCGGCGCACAGGATCCAAACCATCGCCGCCAGGGCCATCATCATTTTTTTCATGCTGTTTTAGTTTTTATGGGTTAGATAACAATAGTCGGCTCACCTCAGCGGCGTCCTGCGCCCACTGCAGCGTGAAGGCCCGGTCGGCCTCGCCAGGCTCAGCGACGGGCGTCAGGTGCTGCGCGTCGGCCATCAGCCGGAGCACCTGACCGATGGTCGGTTTCCGGGCCAGCCGCTGCAGGAAGGCGTCGATGCTCTCGGGCGAGATGCTGCGCACGGTCTGGCCGTCGAAGGGCATCTCGAGCCACGTGATGTAGCGCCCGGCGACGTCGAGCACGCCGAAGATGAGGCCCTTCGAGAGGTTGCCCTCGGTGATGCGCACCATGTGGTCGACGGTCGAGGGGTCGTAGGCCACACCCGTCTCGTTGCTGACCGTCATGGGCACGTCGGCGCTCATCCAGCCCACCATCAGGTTGGGCTGCAGGGCCCCCTGCGTGAAGGCATTGCAGGTGAAGACGACGCGGCGCGCCCCGCGCTCCTCGAGCTCGGGCAGCGACAGCTCGATATACTCGGCCGTGCCCACCTGGTCGGGGATGTGCTGGATGTCGCCCGAGTGCTTGGCGCCCTTGACGACGAGGTTATAGTAGGCACAGGTCTCGTTCAGCCCGTCGCCCAGGATGGCGCAGCTCAGATCCATGTCGAGGTGCTGTGCGGGCAGACCAGCGCCCCACTGCAGGAACAGGCGCACGCTGTCGCCGCTGACCGCGAACCGCTGTCCCTGCAGGGCGGCGGAGATGTCCTGCACGGTCTGCGAGCGGTCGCCGACGCTGACGGGGATATGGTCGAGCTCGGGGTCGATGTAGATCGTGCCGCCCAGCGACGGCTGCGCCTTGAAGTGGCGTCGCATGGCCTCTAAGTAAAGGTCGCGCACGAGCTGCTTCATGCGCTCCAGCTCGGCGTCGGTATAGTGGGCCAGCAGGGGGTGAGGGTTGATGGGGTGCATGACGCCCGACAGCGGACGAGCCACGCGCTCCTGACTGCGGTCGAAATAGAGCTCGGCCGTCGTGGCTAATGAGATGAGCAGGCGGGGCTTCACCGCGCCGACCACCTCGCGGAAGGCGGCGGTCACGGCGTCGGGGCCGAAGGTGAGCATCGACGAAAAGAGGCAGCGGGCAAAGAGGCCCGGACGCTGGCGCAGCAGGGCCATCGTGGCGTCGGCATCGACGCGGCGGCGGCTCTCGTCGACACGGCCCTGCCAGACGCGATAGTCGCGGCGATAGAAGCGGTCGAGCAGCGTCTGCAACTGCTCATAGCCGGGCTTCCGCGCATACTCGGCCAGCCGCAGGGCGCGGATGAAGCGCACCCACATCTCGCGCTGCGGATGCATGGCTTCGAGCTGCTGGTCGAGGGGCATCGCGAGGCCGTTCATCCACCGGGCCACGCGGCGGCACCACGGGCGCGGGTAGCTGAGCCGCAACTGGCGGCGCCGCTCGTCGACCTTCTGCGCGATGTCCTCGGGCGTCATGCGGCCGTGACGCTGGTTCTTGCGCTCTATATTCAATAAGGTGGCGGGGCGCAGCAGCTGTAGGCGGCCCGTATGGCGCTGCCACAGATAGCGCAGCACGTCGGTGGGCGACGTCAGCAGCCGGCCCGCCTCGTCGTCGCGTCCGAGCCCGACGAGGCTGTCGACGACGAGCATGAGCGTCTCCTTCATCTTGACTGTAGCTCCGTCGACGGTCTTATAGCCGAGCAGCGTCTTGAGCGACTCGCGCTGCGTCGCGTCGAGGGGCACAGGCGAGGCCAGCAGCGCCTGGAAGTGGCGCTCCAGGTCGGCGTCGTCCCAGAGGCTGAGCTGACGGAGCTTGGTGCCCTGACCGCGGTAGACCTCGCCGGGAGCGGTCTCGAAGGGCGTGCCGCAGAAGGGGCAGCCCGTGTAGCGCTCCAGGGGGAAGGTGCCCTCGGGGATGAGGTGACCGCAGGGCAGCGTGGTGCCGGGAATCTGCAGCTCGTCCTTCATGATGTTGGCAACGAGCGTCAGGAAGTGGTCCCAGACGCCCTCGCCCGTCGGCACCAGCCAGCCGCGCACGAGCGAGGCCCAGTTGAGGTGGGTGCCCATGACCTCGTTGAGGGCGTCGACGAGGCACTGGCCGTCGTCGTCGGTCAAGCCGTTGAGGGCGTGGAGTAAGGGTTCGGTAACGCTGAAGCCCAGCTGTCGCAATTCGACGACCAGCTGCAACGAGCGTGCCCGGGCTTCACGTTGGGGCACGACGCCGGGCAAATAAAGAGCCCGCTGGCGGAGCGACACGAGGAGTAGATCCTTGTTAACCATAGACAAAAACGAAAGGTAATCGGGGAACTAAAAAACTACCCTCCGGAGAGGGTTGCGATACAGGTGAAGTAAGTCCCCCTTGACCTTTCTTGCCGACAAAGATAGTCATTTCTGATGACCTGACCAAACTTTTTCTGGAAAAAGACGCCCCGAATCGCCGAAAATTTGTAACTTTGCACCCGCAATCGTGGTTCAGCCATCAACTGATTAAAAGGGAATAAGGTGAAAAACCTTGACTGTCCCGCAGCTGTGAGTCGCCTTAACTAACGGAGCAAGCACACAGAGTCACTGAGATTTTCGGGAAGACGCTTGTATGTCCGGGCGACGAGTCAGAAGACCTGCCACGACGGCTAAATTCCACGGGCCTCTGGGGTTAGGTACGTTGGAGAATAAAGACAAGTGACTGATGACCAAGCGCTTTTTGCTACTGGTATTGTCGTGCGTGCTGACCATGGAAATGACGGCACAGCACCGGCTGACGGGCCGCATGGACAGCATGCAGCACGTCAGCGAGGTCGTCGTCACCTCGAAGCTCACGTTCCGCGAGGTCATCCCCTCGCAGAAGCTGAACGGCGAGGAGCTCGAACGGCTGTCGGTGCAGTCGGTGGCCGACGCCCTGCGTTATTTCTCAGGCGTCCAGCTGAAAGACTACGGCGGCGTGGGCGGCGTCAAGACGGTCGACGTGCGCGCCATGGGCACCAATCACCTGGCCGTCAGCTACGACGGCATCGTGCTGGGCAATGCGCAGAACGGACAGATCGACCTGGGGCAGTTCTCGCTCGACAACGTCGAGGAGGTGACGCTCTACAACGGACAGAAAAGCGCTATCTTCCAGCCCGCCAGCGACTTCGCCTCGGCCTCATCCGTTTATATCCGCACGCGGACGCCGCGCTTCGAGGTGGGCAAGAACCAGAACCTGAAAGCCAAGTTGAAGTACGGTGCCAGCGACCTGCTGCGCGTCTCGACGCTCTATGAACAGCGCTTCAGTCCTGACCTCAGCCTGGGCGTCAACGGCGAATGGATGACGGCCAGCGGCAAGTATCATTTTCGTTATCGTCGCAAGAACCTTGACGGCACGACGGCCTGGGACACAACGGCCGTCCGCCAGAACGGTGACATCCACGCCGAGCGACTGGAGGCCAACCTCCACGGACTGCTGACGCAGGGTGCCTGGCAGCTGAAGGGCTACGTCTACAATTCGGCGCGCGGCATTCCCGGCGCCATCGTCAACAACGTCTGGCAGCGCGGCGAGCGACAGCAGGACCTGAACACCTTCGTACAGGGACATATGCAGAAGTCGGTCGGCGAGCGCTTCAGCACGCAGTGGCTCATGAAGTATGCCTATTATGACACGCACTACGTGAACCGCGACACCACACGGCTGCCCGTCGACAACCGCTACAAGCAGCAGGAATATTACCTCTCGACGTCGAACGTCGTGGAGCTGCTGCCCGGATGGAGCGCCTCGATGAGCTACGACCTGCGCTGGAATCATCTCAGCGCCGACACCTATCGCTTTGCTTTCCCCACCCGCTGGACCCACATGCTCTCGGCCGCTACGGCCGTCGACTACCGCCACGTGAAAGTTCAGGGGTCGGTCGTGGGCACGTGGATTAACGACCACCGGCGCGACCAGACAGAGACGAAGCACGTCTCGCGGCTGACGCCCGCCCTCTTTGCCAACGTCTATCCCTTGCGCCGGGGCAAGTGGCTCTCCCTGCGGGCCTATGTCAAGCAGAGCTTCCGCATGCCGACGTTCAACGACCTCTACTACACGGAGATCGGCAATGCCAACCTGCGGCCGGAGCGCGCCACGCAGTACGACGTGGGCCTCGTGCTGAGCCGCCATTTCACCAGCGGCCGCATCACCCACGTCAGCCTGCACGCCGATGCCTATTATAATAAGGTGCACGACAAGATCATCGCCTATCCCAAGGGCCAGCAGTTCCGCTGGACGATGCTCAACCTCGGCAAGGTCGACATCCGCGGCCTCGACGTCGTAGCCTCCATTAGCGGTTCTGTATGTCGCGATATGATCGCGACCCTCCGCGCCCAGTACACCTTCCAGCGGGCCATCGACGTCACCGACAGCCGCAAGCCCTACTACCGCGACCAGATTCCCTACATTCCCCGCCATTCGGGCTCGCTCATCCTGGGCCTCGACTGGCGCCGGCTCTCCGTGAACTACAGTTTCCTCTACACCGGCGAACGCTGGAACGAGCAGGAGAACACGGCCTACAACCACATGCAGCCGTGGTACACCAGCGACCTCTCGGCCCGCTACAAGTGGAACGTCGGCCGCCACGAGCTGGCCGTCTTTGCCGAACTGAACAACCTGCTCAACCAGCAGTATGACGTCATCCTGAACTATCCCATGCCCGGCCGCAACGCCGCCGTGGGTCTCACCTTTGAACTATGAACCGACTGCTCATACCTCTCATCTGCCTCGTCTGCACGCTTGCAGGCTGCCGACAGGACGACGACGTCGTCGCGCCCACCATCAGCATGACCGGCATGGCCATCCCATCGGACTACGTCGGGCTCTACGTGCTCTGCGAGGGCAACATGGGCTCGAACAAGGCGACGCTCGACTTTCTGGACCTCGCGACGGGCGAATACCACAAGAACATCTTCCCCTCGCGCAATCCCAACCAGGTGATGCAGCTGGGCGACGTGGGCAACGACGCCAAGATCTACGGCGGCAGCCTCTGGCTGGTCATCAATTGCTCGAACAAGGTGGAGGTATGCGACGCCCGGACGGCCGTCAGCCGCGGCCACGTCGACATTCCCAACTGCCGCTTCGTCTGCTTCGATGGGGGCTTTGCCTACGTCAGCAGCTACGTCGGCGGCGGACTGCGCGAGTGGGACCGTCTGGGCTCGGTCTATAAGGTAGACACGGCCTCGCTCGAGGTGGTCGGACGCGTCGACGTGGGCTATCAGCCCGACGAGCTCTGCATCGCCGACGGACGCCTCTACGTGGCCAACAGCGGCGGCTACAAGGGCGGCGTCGGGCGCGGCTACGACTCGACGGTGAGCGTCATTGACCTGACCTCGTTCACGGTCACCGGCACCATCGACGTGGCGCCCAACCTGTTCCGCATCCGCGCCGACCGCTACGGCCAGCTCTGGGTGGCCAGCCGCGGCATCGAGGAGGACGACGACTGGCCCTCGCGGCTCTACGTCATCAGCGACGGTCACGTGACCGACTCCATCGACACGCCCGTGAGCGACATCTGCCTGCTGGGCGACTCGCTCTGCTACATGGGCACGATGACCGACGCCGACTGGCACACCACCGCCCACTTCGGCCTCATCGACATCCGCACCCACCGCATCGTCAACCCGCAGCTCGTCAAGCCCAGCCCTGACTATGAACTGGAGACGCCCTACGGACTGACCATCCACCCCCTGACGGGCCACATCTACGTGATGGACGCCACCAACTACGTTTCCTCCGGCTGGCTTGTCTGCTTCGACCGCAACGGCAACTACTGCTGGCGCACGTCGACGGGCGACATTCCCGGGCATGCCTGCTGGTTAATCGACAATTAGAAATATGAAACAACTTCTGCTTCTCATCATCGCAACCATTGCTGCCGGTCATGCCGCAGCTCAGAGCAAATACATCGAGGCCGTCGACGAATACGTGCCGGCGCCGGGGCAGTTTGTCAACACGCTGCCTGAGGCCACCGCCGACGACACGCCGGCCACCATGGCCCGCAAGTGCACCGAGGCGCTGGCCGGCGGCGCGGGCGGCATGATCACCCTCGGCGCATGGGGCGGCTACGTCGTCTTCCACTTCGACCACCCCGTCGTCAACATTGACGGCGAGCGCGACTTTGCCGTCTGGGGCAATGCCTTCGACTATGCGGCCGAGCCCGCCATCGTCATGGTGGCCGTCGACGCCAACGGTAACCACCTGCCCGACGACCCCTGGTATGAACTGCGGGGTAGCGAATACGACAACCCGCTGACCATTCACGACTACGGCCTGACCTACAGCTATGCGCCGCTGAAGGACGTCAGCTGGACCGACAATCAGGGCCATGAGGGCAGCGTGCCGCGCAACACTTTCCACGCCCAGGAATATTTTCCCCTATGGCTCGCCGCCGAAGGACAGCTCTCGTTCAGCGGCGCCCGTCTGCCCGACAATGCCGAGCTCGTCGGCAAGAAATACCTGCTGGAGGCCTTCAGCTACGGCTATGCCGACAACCAGCCCAACGACAACGTCGAGGGCTGCTCGATGGACATCGGCTGGGCCGTCGATGCCCAGGGCCGGCCCGTCAGTCTCAGCCACATTGACTTCGTGAAGTGCTACAACGCCATGAACCAGGTTTGCGGCAACATCGGCGAGACCTCGACAGAGATTACCGGCGCCGAGGATCTCCATCTGGAAGCCTCGATGGCCTATGCCGCAGGCATTATGAATATTGAAAATTCAAAATTGAATATTGAAGATTATTACAATCTTTGGGGGCGTCGCGTCAAGCATCCTGGGAAGGGGCTTTATATCAAAAACGGCAAGAAAACCATTATTAACTAATAAAAACAAAAAGCGTATGAAAAAACTGTTTTACTCTTTTGCTGCCTTCTGCCTCGCCATGGGTGCACAGGCACAGGTCGTAGACTTTGAGAATGTCGAGACCTTCGAAGGCGACCTCGTGCTCAATGAGCAGAACTATCAGAACAACTTCTACGACGACGACGAGGGGGAAGGACTCTTCATGTCGGGCAACTTCGTGTTCAACAACTTCTGGATGGACTACAGCGGCTACGACTACTGGGGCGGCTTCGCCATCTCGGCCCGCACGGAGACCACCTACGAAACGCTCACACCCGACCAGTTCAACAGCTGCGTGGGCCACGGCGTGAACGGCTCGAAGAATTATGCCGTCTTCTATTATGATGCTTATAACAAGGCCATGCCCATCGAGACCATTACGACGGGCGAGAACATCACCGGTTTCTACGTGACCAACACGGCCTGGGTTGTCGATGCCATCCTCAATGGCGACGGCATGAACGGCGCCTTCGAGACCGGCGACTATCTGAAACTAATCATCACCGGCAAGACCGACGCCCCCAACTCGGAGAAGACCGTCGAGGTCTATCTGGCCGACTACACCTCGGAAAGCGAGGCTGACCACTACTACCTGAACAGCTGGACGTGGGTCGACCTGTCGCCGCTGGACAAAGTGAATAGAATCACCTTCACCATCGACGGCACCAAGAAGAACGCATGGGGTCTGACCACGCCCACCTACTTCTGCATGGACGACTTCAACGGCACTGCCCCGCTGCGGGTGGCTACGTTCGAGGACGTGACCGACATCACCGAACCCGAGGACGGCCACATGAGCGTCTCGACCGAGGACGACGACGAGCGCGAGTTCTTCACCAGTGGCGACTTTGCCTTCAACAGCGGTTGCATCAGCGACTGGGACTATTGGTACTGGTTTGGCTATGCCTGCAGCACCGAGTCCAAGTTTGAGACGCTTGCCGACCAATGGAACAACGTCGTGGGCGGTGGCTACAACGGCTCGAAGACCTACGGCGTGGCCTATGCCGCAGCCTTCAACGGCCCCTGCTACGCCACACTGCTCAGCGACGAGCCCGCCGTGGTGCCTGGCTTCTACATCACCAACAGCAGCTACGCCTATACGTCCATGACTGAAGGCGATGCTTCGGCCAAGAAGTTCGGCACGGGCGACTGGTTCCTGCTGACTATCAAGGGCTATGATGCCGACGACAATGAGACCGGCAAGAAGGAGTACTACCTGGCCGACATGCGCGAGGACTATGGCTACATCATCAACGACTGGCGCTACGTCGACCTGAGCTCGCTGGGCAAGGTCAGCAAGCTTGGTTTTGAACTGACCAGCAGCGACAACGGCTCGTGGGGCATGAACACGCCGGCCTACTTCTGCTTCGACGACTTCGGCGCTGAAGGCACTGAGGTGTTGCCCGAGAAAGACATTGCCACCGGCGTCAAGAGCATTGACCATTCAGCATTGACCAATGGCCATTCCTACGACTTGCTGGGACGTCGCGTCAGCCAGCCCGTCAAGGGCATCAACATCGTGCAGCAGCAGGATGGCACCGTCAGGAAAGTGATGGTGAAGTAAGCCAAAAACAGAATGAAGCAGTCCTTTTTACTGTTCCTCATGGCAGCAGTGCTCACGGCCTGCACCAGCCGACAGCCGGCCGGGCAGGGCGGGGGCACTGCCGTTGCGTTTAAGTATGCCCGGCTCATCCACGTCGAGAACCTCGACGACGGCGCCCGCCTGGTCAGCATCGACAACCCCTGGAAGCAGGGTCAGACGCTCCACCGCTACCTGCTTGTCCCGTATGGTGCTGTAGTACAGCACCAAACAGAACAGGGGACGACCGTCGTGCGCACCCCGCTGCGCCGCAGCATCATCTTCACCAGCGTGCATGCTGCCCTCGTCAGCGAGCTGCAGGCGCAGGAGCAGATGGCCGGCGTGGCCGATGCGAAGTACATGAAGGTGCCCTACGTCAGGCAGGCCCTTGCCGACGGTCGGCTGGCCGACTGCGGCGACGGCTTGAGCCCCCTCATCGAGAAGATCATCGATGCCGGAGCCGACGCCATCCTGCTGTCGCCCTTCGAAAACAGCGGCGGCTACGGGCGGCTGGAGGACATCGACTGTCCGCTCATCGAGTGCGCCGAGTACATGGAGCAGTCGCCGCTGGCGCGCGCCGAGTGGATGCGCTTCTACGGCATGCTCTACGGCCAGGAGCAGCGCGCCGACTCGCTCTTTGCCGTCGTCGACAGCTGCTATCAGGCGCTCTGTCGGCAGGCAGCGTCGTTGGGGCACGGGCGCTCCACGCTGCTCGACAAGCAGACGGGCTCCGTCTGGTACGTGCCGGGCGGGCGCAGCACCATCGGGCGCATGCTTCAGGACGCCGGTGCCGACTATCCCTTTGCGGCCGACGACCACAGCGGTTCGCTGGCCCTGCCTTTCGAGGCGGTGCTCGAACGGGCCGGCGACTGCGACGTATGGCTCCTGCGCTACGATGCCGCCGACAGCCTCACCCTCGACAGGCTGCTCAGCGAACAGCCGGGCTACAGGCAGCTGCGCCCCGTGCGCGACGATCAGGTCTACGCCTGCAACGTCATGACCTCGATGTTCTACGAGGAGTCGCCCTTCCGTCCCGACCTGCTGCTCCAGGATTTCATTCAAATTATCCATCCCGACATACCAAATCCGGCTCCCCTGCGTTATTATCATAAGGTGAAAGGCCCACCCCCAGCCCCTCCCCAAGGGAGGGGAGTTATATAGACAAGATATTGGCAAGGAGAAGATGAAAAGGCTACAGGAAGACATAACCATCAAGCAAACAAGCAAAAGGCCCAAAACTAACCAATCTCCCCTCCTTTGGGGAGGGGTTGGGGGTGGGCTTGTCATTCTCTTTATCCTCAACCTTTTTGAAGGCTCCATCAGCATTCCTGCACGTGACGTCATCAGCATCCTCATCGGACAGGCCGACGGCATCAAACCCTCATGGCAGTACATCGTGCTCGAGAGCCGCCTGCCACAGGCCATCACAGCCCTGCTCAGCGGCGGCGCACTGGCCGTCAGCGGACTGATGCTGCAGACGGCCTTCCGCAACCCACTGGCCGACCCCTCCATCTTCGGCATCTCCAGCGGCGCCGGCCTCGGCGTGGCCCTGACGATGCTCCTGCTGGGCGGCTCGCTCTCCGTCGGTTCGCTGCAGCTGGGCGGCTTTGTGGCCGTCATCGTGGCTGCCTTTGCGGGCGCCATGGCCGTCACGGCCGTCATCTTCGCGTTTTCCACCATTGTGAAAAACAATGTCATGCTGCTCATCATCGGCATCATGATTGGCTATATCTCCTCGTCGGCCATCGCCCTGCTCAACTTCTTCGCCACCGACGAGGGCGTCAAGTCGTACATGGTCTGGGGCATGGGCTCCTTCGGCGGCGTCACCATGCGCCACATGCCCGTCTTCGCCTCGGCCACCCTGCTCGGCATCATGGCTGCCATGCTGCTCATCAAACCCCTCAACGCCCTGATGCTCGGCGACCGCTACGCCGAGAACCTGGGCATCAGCATCCGCCGCACGCGCAATCTCCTGCTGGCGGCCACCGGACTGCTGACGGCCATCACGACGGCCTTCTGCGGCCCCATCTCGTTCATCGGACTGGCCGTTCCCCACGTGACACGCCTCCTGCTGCGCACCGACAACCACCGGCTGCTGCTGCCCGGCACGCTGCTCTGCGGCTCGGCCGTGGCCCTGCTCTGCAATCTCATCTGCTTCATGCCCGGCGAGCGGGGCGTCATTCCCCTCGGCGCCGTCACGCCCTTGATGGGTGCGCCCGTCATCATCTACGTCATCATGAAGGGCAGGAAATGAGCCGCCGCCAAACCAACTTTTCGGTCAAAAAATTTGGCCGGTTCCAAAAAAATGCCTACCTTTGCAGGCGGATATAATAAAAAGACATAGCGGACAGAATAAAAAACCCACCGGGATTCCGACTCAGCAAAAAGTCGGGATTCTTTCTTTTTTACTAACCAGAATAAAAATAAATACATCATTAGAATATGGCATACATGTCACAAGAAGGCTACGACAAGCTCATAGCCGAACTGAAACGCCTGGAGGGCATTGAGCGCCCCAAGGCATCGGCCGCCATCGCAGAAGCACGCGACAAGGGCGACCTGAGCGAGAACTCAGAATACGAAGCCGCCAAGGAGGCTCAGGCCCACCTGGAGGACAAGATCAACCAGCTGAAGAAGTCGATCACCGAGGCCAAGATCGTCGACACGTCGCGCCTCTCGACCGACTCGGTGCAGATTCTCTCGAAGGTGGAGATGACCAACCTGGCCAACAAGGCCCGCATGTCGTACACCATCGTCTCGGAGAGCGAGGCCAACCTGCGCGAGGGCAAGATTTCGATCACCACGCCCATTGCCCAGGGTCTGCTCAACCACAAGGTGGGCGACGAGTTGGAAATCAAGATTCCCCGCGGCACAATCAAGCTCCGCATTGACAACATCACCATTGGGGGGTGATTAATTAAGAGTTTAGAATT
>JAFTGI010000048.1 GCA_017458195.1 Prevotella sp. | reverse complement strand
GTCGCCCACGCCCTGAATACGCTTGATGGCGGGTACGATGTTAATATTATTATAGTTCGTGAGGAACTCGTCGTCGTAGCGACCGTCTGAGGTCAGGGTGAACATCAACACCTGCGAGGTCTGACGCTTCATCACCGTCACACCAATCTGGGTGACCTCTGCCGGCAGCAGCGACTGCGCCTGCGAGACGCGGTTCTGCACGTTGACGGCACACATGTCGGGGTTCATACCCTGTCGGAACAGGATGTTCATCGAGGCCGAGCCCGACGAAGCCGACGAACTGATGTAGTCCATGCCTTCCACACCGTTGATACTCTCTTCCAACGGCACGAGCACAGAGTTCTTCACCGTCTCGGCGTCGGCACCAGGATAGCTGGTGAACACCACGACCGTAGGCGGCGCAATGTCCGGGTACTGCTCAATAGGCAGCGTAGCCAGACCGATGAAGCCCAGGATGACGATGAGGATTGAAATCACCGTCGAGAGCACCGGGCGTTTTATGAATGTTGTAAAAGTCATAATGTAAGCCCCCCTCCCATCCTCCCCCGAGGGGGAGGCGTATATAGACTTGGAGGTTATAGGGGTAATATTTCTAAATTAGTAATCTATTGCAAAATGTAACTACTCCCACCCCTCGGGGAGGGCCGGGGCGGGGGCTTTTTATTTCTTCATTGCATTAACAATGTCGCCAGCCGTCATGGCCTTTGCCTGCTCCTGGATTTTCTCCTGATAGCGCTCGGGCGTGATAGGCACGATCTCCATCTGGTCAGAGAGTTTCGTGATGCCGTTGGTGACATATTTATCGCCAACCTTCAGGCCCTCGGTCACGACGAAATTGTTGCCATCGTTCTGCGGGGCCACTTTAATCTCGGTATAGATGGCCTTGTTGTCGGGACTGACCGTGTAGACGAACTTCTTGTTCTGCACCTCCATCACGCAGGCCTGCGGGATGACGATGGCCTCATCGTTCGACTCAGGGATGATGATAGTGCCCGAGCCGCCGCTCTTGAGCAGACGGTCGGGATTCTGGAAGAGGGCAATCATCTGCACCGTGCCGGTGGCCTGGTCGATCACACCGCTCATCTTCGTCACCGTACCCTCATAGCCATACTCGGTGCCGTCAGCCAGCTGCAGCTTCACCTTGGGCAGCTCGCTCAGAGCCTCACCATGGCTTCCATGGGCGCGCTGCATGGCCAGCACGTCCTTCTCGGTCATGGAGAAGTAGACCTCCATCTGCGAGTTGTTCGACACGGTGGTCAGCACATTGGCGGCGCTCACCAGGGCGCCGACCTTGAAGGGCAGAGTACCGACGATGCCGGCAGCGGGGCTCTTCACGTAGCAATAGCTCAGGGCCTCCTTGGCCGATGCCAGGGCAGCCTGAGCCTGGGCCAGCTGTGCCTTGGCGCTGTTCATGGTGTTCTCAGCCGTCTGCAGTTCATAGTCGCCAATGACGTTATTGGCATGCAACTGCTTCGAGTTCTCGTAGGTCAGCTCGGCCGTGTTCACCTGGCTCTGTGCTGTATTGACGGCAGCCTGGGCCTGACGCACCTGAGCCTGATAGGTGGCATTGTCAATCACGAAAAGCACCTGACCGGCACTGACGCTCTGACCTTCCTTCACATTGATATTCGTGATGAATCCGCCCACCTTGGGACTAATCTGCACATCCTGCACACCCTTGATGGTGGCCGGATAAGTGGTCTGCGAGGCGGCACTCTGCGTGCCCACCGTCACCACGGGATACTCATTATCGCCAAAATTAGGACGACCACCGCCACCACCGCTGCATGAAGCGAGTGACACGGCAACCGTTGCAATCAACAAAATCTTGTTCTTTTTCATACGTTTATTTTGCCTTTAAATTTATATATAAATTTCGCTCATTCAGGTTAAAACTCTTTGTTACCCTTCTTTTTTCGGGCTGCAAAGTTACAAAAAAGTAGCGTAAGCAACAAGAGTAGTCTCCCATTTTTACGCTTTATTAGCAAAGAGAAACGGGAAAATCAAGACGAATTGGAATTTTTCTCATGGAAATCAACGTTTATTTGCAGACTTTTTTGTAATTTTGCCAACGAAGACAAACCATAACAACGAAACTGACATGGCAAAAGTTTATGTATTCTTAGCTAACGGCTTCGAGGATATCGAGGCCCTCATTCCCGTCGACGTGCTGCGCCGGGGCGGCGTGGAAGTGATAACGGTGAGCACCGTTGAGGACTCACAAATAGTAGAATCGGCTCATGGCGTGGGCATTGTTGCCGACTCGATGCTCAGCGACTGCCGCTTCGACGACGCTGACCTGCTGATGCTGCCGGGCGGCATGCCGGGTGCAGCCAATCTCTACGACTGCGCTGAGGTGTGCGAGGCGGTTCTCAGCCAGCATCGTCAGGGCAAGCGCATCGGAGCCATCTGTGCAGCTCCGGCCGTGGTGCTGGCCCAGCTCGGTGTGCTCGACGGCCGTCGCGCCACGTGCTATCCCGGCTTCGAGCAGTTGCTGACCAAGGCCGATTATACGGGCGAGCTGGTCACTGTCGACGGTCATATCACCACGGCAGAAGGCCCTGCAGCCGCCCTACCCTACGCCTACGAGTTGCTGGCCCAACTGACTGACGCGCAGACCTCGCGCCAGGTGGCCGAGGGCATGCGGTTCCTGCACCTGATGGAAAGGTAAAAAGGTAAAAAGGTAAAAAAGTAAAAAGGTAAAAAAGTAAAAACGAAGCGATGGATTATGTAATCATCGTAGCCGGAGGAAAGGGGCTGCGCATGGGCGGCGACGTGCCGAAGCAGTTTCTGCCCGTGGGCGGCATGCCGGTGCTGATGCGCACGCTGCAGCGCTTCCGCGAATATTCTGCTGAATTGCAGATCATCCTTGTGCTGCCTCGCGAACAGCAGGACTACTGGCGCGAACTCTGCCAGAAGTACAATTTCCCCCTCCCCTCGGAGGGGGCGGGGGGAGGCTCCTATCTGCTGGCCGACGGCGGCGAGACACGCTTCCACTCGGTGCAGAACGGGCTCCGGCTGGTTCCCGACGACGCTGAGGGCGTGGTCGGCGTGCACGACGGTGTGCGCCCGTTCGTCTCCGTCGAGGTCATTCGCCGCTGCTACCATGAGGCGCGGATCAGAAAGGCGGTCATCCCCGTGACCCCCGTGGTTGAGACGCTGCGACACATCCCGACGAAGAAGAACGTCCTGCGCTCAAACTATTGCTTAGTCCAGACTCCGCAGACCTTTGATATTCAACTGCTTAAGGCCGCAAATCATCAGCCCTACACTGAGGCTTTCACAGACGATGCCTCGGTCGTGGAGGCCTATGGTCATGAAGTCAGCATGATCGACGGCAACCGCGAGAACATCAAGATCACGACGCCCTTCGACCTGAAAATTGCCGAGACACTCGTATGACGGATATTCTGCAGCAGGACATCATGTACTTGCCGGGGGTAGGCCCGCAGCGCAAGAAATTGCTCGCCCAAGAGCTCGGCATCGAGACTTTTGGCGACCTGCTGGAGTATTATCCTTACAAGCACGTCGACCGCTCCAAGGTCTATCACGTCAGCGAACTGACCGGCGACATGCCCTTTGTGCAGGTCGTAGGCCATATCCTCAGCTTTGAGACGTTCGAGCAAAGCCCCCGCAAGGAGCGCGTCGTGGCCCACTTCACCGACGGCACGGGCATCATGGACCTCGTCTGGTTTAAGTATGGCAAGACGGCAAAGACGAAATACAAGATCGGCACTGACTATGTCCTGTTCGGGCGCCCCGCCGTCTACAAGAACCGCATCCAGGTGGCCCACCCCGACCTCGACGACGCCTCGACCCTCGACACGTCGGCTATTGTCATGCAGCCCTACTACAACACGACCGACAAGATGAAGAAGGGGGGCATGACGTCGCGCACCATCGAGCGGCTCACGAAGACGCTCCTCGAAAAGCTGCGCGACCCGCTGCCCGAGACCATTCCCGACTTCATCACAGGTCCGCGCCACCTGATGCCGCGCGACGAGGCTATCCGCGCCCTCCACTATCCGCGCGACGCCAAGCAGCTGGAGCGTGCCCGCGTCCGCATGAAGTTTGAGGAGCTGTTCTTCGTTCAGCTTAACATTCTCCGTTATGCCAGCGACCAGCGTCGCAAGTACAGTGGGTTCGTATTCAACCGCATCGGCGCTACGTTCAACGAATTCTTCTTCCGCAACCTTCCTTTTCCGCTCACAGGCGCCCAGAAGCGCGTCATGCACGAGATTCGCGCCGACCTGGGCAGCGGTCGCCAGATGAACCGTCTGCTGCAGGGTGACGTCGGTTCGGGCAAGACACTCGTTGCCCTGATGACCATGCTCATCGCCATCGACAACGGCTATCAGGCCTGCATCATGGCCCCGACGGAAATACTGGCAGAGCAGCATCTGCAGACCATCCGCGACTTCCTGCACGACATGCCCGTCCGCGTCGAGCTGCTGACGGGCATCGTCAAGGGCAAGCGCCGCCGTGAGGTGCTCGAGGGGCTGCAGTCAGGCGAGGTGCACATCCTCGTCGGCACCCACGCCATCATCGAGGACAACGTCGAATTCCATCGTCTCGGTCTCGCCGTCATCGACGAGCAGCACCGCTTCGGCGTTGCCCAGCGGGCCAAACTCTGGCAAAAAGCCCCCCAACCTACAACACCTACCCAACCTACAACACCTACTCAACCTACCCAACCTACCAAAAACCAGCTCCCCCACGTCCTCGTCATGACCGCCACGCCCATCCCACGAACGCTGGCCATGACCCTCTACGGCGACCTTGACGTGAGCGTCATCGACGAGCTGCCGCCCGGCCGCAAGCCCATCCGCACCACCCACGTCTTCGACGCCCGCACGACGACGCTCTACGAAGGCATCCGCCGGCAGATCCGCGAAGGGCGCCAGGTCTACTGCGTCTTCCCCCTGATTGAGGAGAGCGAGAAGATCGACCTGAAGAACCTCGAGGACGGCTACGAGACGCTGCGCCAGGCCTTCCCCGAATTCCGCCTGAGCAAGGTGCACGGCCGCATGAAGCCCCAGGAGAAGGAACAGGAAATGCAGCGGTTCGTCAGCGGTGAGACGCAGATGCTCGTGGCCACGACGGTCATCGAGGTGGGCGTCAACGTGCCCAACGCCTCCGTGATGATCATCTTCGAGGCCCAGCGCTTCGGACTCTCACAGCTCCACCAGCTGCGCGGCCGCGTAGGCCGGGGCGCCGACCAGTCGTTCTGCATCCTCGTCACGCCCTACAAGCTGGGCGAGGACACCCGCAAGCGCATCGACATCATGTGCGAGACCAACGACGGTTTCCGCATTGCCGAGGCCGACCTGAAACTGCGCGGCCCCGGCGACCTTGAGGGGACCCAGCAGAGCGGCATGGCCTTCGACCTGAAGATTGCCAATATCGCCACCGACGGACAGCTCGTTCAGATGGCCCGCGACGAAGCTCAGAAAATCATCGACGACGACCCTGCCTGCCAGTCGCAACGCTACGCCCTGCTCTGGCGCCGTCTCGGCGAACTGCGCAAGAGCAATATTAACTGGGGCGTCATTTCATAGCGCCACTTTGAGTCTTCAAGAACTTAAAAATAACAGAGAAAACGTTAAAAGACTTCAAAAAGTTACAGCTTGATAGTTTATGCTCAATTATTTTTTGTAACTTTGCACCGTAATTTTGATTTTAGACTCCCAAACCAACCCGCATAATGAATTTGAAGAAACTGAAAAGATTTGCAATCATAGCCTTCACTGCCTTCACAGCCGTGCCCGTCATGGGGCAGGACCTGCTGGCAAGTCAGGCCCCGATCGACCGCAAGATGAAGGCGGTCGACTCTGTTTTCCTGCAGAAGCTCATCCAGACCGAAGAGTGGGAATCGCCCGCCGAAGAACTCTATGAGGACTGGGACAACATCTATGCTCACCGCCCCACCACCCTGCCCGACTCGTTCCGCATCGACCTGCGCGACTTCTGCATGCCGACGCCGAGCCGTGTCATCACGTCGAACTTCGGTCCACGCTGGGGACGCCGTCATCAGGGTCTCGACATCAAGGTCTACATCGGCGACACCATCCGCGCTGCCTTCAGCGGCAAGATCCGCATGGTGAAGTATGAAGCCAAGGGCTACGGCAAATATGTCGTCATCCGCCATCCCAACGGACTGGAAACCATCTACGGCCACATGTCGAAACAGCTCGTCAAGGAGAATCAGGAAGTTCGCGCCGGCGACCCCATCGGACTCGGCGGCAACACGGGACGCTCCACGGGCTCGCACCTGCACTTCGAGACGCGTCTCTGCGGCGTAGCCTTGAATCCCGCACTGATGTTCGACTTCCGCAATCAGGACGTTGTGGGCGACTTCTACACCTATCGCAAGAAATCGTATGAGCGCGAACAGGCCGTGGCCACCCAGCTGCGCGGTGCCAACGGTCTGAACGGCTACAACCCCGCCGACGTGAACAGCCCCAACATGGGCAAGAACACCGCTCAGTCATCGCGCGCGACCACACGCAATCATAAGGTGAAGAAGGGTGAGACCCTCTCGTCGATTGCCCGCAAGCACGGCACCAGCGTCAATGCCCTATGCAAGCTCAATCGCATCAAGCAGACCGTGAAGCTGCGCCCCGGACAAATCCTGAAATACTAAGATATGAGAAAATCATTCATGACCCTTACATTGTGCCTCGTGGCTCTGGCCATCGGGGCACAATCGCTTTATGTAGGCTCCTACAACGTGCGCTATCAGAACGACGGCGACGCAAGGGAGGGCAACGGATGGGCACAGCGCGGACCCGTGCTGGCTGCCTTAGTCAGCGTTGAGCATCCTGACATCTTCGGCACGCAGGAGGTGCTCAAGAGCCAGCTCGACGACCTCACGGCATGGCTGCCCGACTACGACCATATCGGCGTGGGACGCGACGACGGCCTGCACGGCGGCGAGCACGAGGCGATCTTCTACGACCGCAACCGGCTGCGACTGCTCGACCACGGCGACTTCTGGCTCTCGGAGACGCCCGACCGTCCCGGACTGGGATGGGATGCGGCCTGCATCCGCGTCTGCACCTGGGGATACTTCAAGGACAGGAAGACAAAACGGAAGTTCTACTTCTTCAACCTCCACATGGACCACGTCGGCATCGTAGCACGGCGCGAGGCTGCCAAGCTGGTGGTGCAGCGCATCGGCGAGATCTGCGACGGGAAGCCCGTCGTCCTGACCGGCGACTTCAACGTCGACCAGACGAACGAGATATACCGGACATTCACTGAGTCCGGACTGCTCAACGACACCTACGAGCACGCCAAGGTCAGGATGGCTGAGAACGGCACGTTCAACGCCTTCAAGCCCGACCTCAAGACCGAGAGCCGCATCGACCACATCTTCGTCAGCCCCCGCTTCCGCGTGGAGAGCTATGCCGTCCGCACCGACGCCTACTGGGTGCCGACGGCCGTCTCTGACCAGAAGCAGAAGGGCAAGGACGCCCCACAGGAGATTGACTTCGCCTCATGGGAGCGCCGACTGCCCAGCGACCACTACCCCGTATTCGTGAGAATAAGATAAAAGAAAAGAGATAAGAGATAAGAGATGAAAAGTGAAAGATGAAAGATATGATTAGACTTGTGTGCGATAATTCTGCCAGACAAATCTAATCATATCTTTCATCTTTCACTTTTCAATTTTCAATTAGGAAAGCCTCATTGAGCCTTCTCATGTGAGAAGTAGATACCATTGCTAAGCTGAGGCTGGTCATTGTAAACAGCACGCACACCGATGACCGACAGACGGTCGCCAACCTCGATGCCAAGCTGATCGAAGAGACCCTTGCGGAAATCGCCCGTAGCACCCCATCCGGGATAGCAGCCATAGACGTAGACGGTGCCCGTCTCATCCTTGAGGTCCACGTTGCCGTAGACAGCATTGGCGATGTTCTCAATCGTGCCGCTGATGCGATAGTAGACGTCGGCAGCAGGCTCCTTGGCCAGGAACTCAGCGATGGTGACCTCCGTCACGACGTGGTCAAGGCTCTCAAACTGTCCGCTGACCATCTGCGGGCTGCCGTTATAAGCGCCACGCTGACCGACGACGGTCACAACGTCGCCTGCCTTGGCCCCCGACTCAATGAAGCCCTCAGCGCGATAGACAAGGGTCTTGCCGGAATAGTCCTGAATATAGAAGCTCTTGCCCTGGCGGTCGCTGGTGTAGAGCTCGGTGATGACACCCGTCAGACGATACTGGGCTTCGCCCTCGGCAGCGGCCAGGAAGTCAGCCACTGTCACGTCGGCCACGCCTCCCAGCTGTGAGAACGTATAGCTGACTTCCGACTTGGTGTCGTCCTTGAAGGAGCTGAAATTGATCTGTCCCGAACGGGCGTTAGCCTCGTTGGGCGACACCAGGAAACGGAAGACGGCCGTATCGGCATCGCCGCTGATATACTTGGAGTCAAGATAGCTCAACCAGCTACGGCAGTCTTCGGGGATAGAGAAGAAGACACCATTGCCCTTGTAGCTCACCTTCACCTCCATCTCGCCGCCGGTCTTGGCAATCGTGGCGGCCTCCGACTCGACCTTGACGAGCGACTTCTTGACCTCGATAATGGTGACGTCGACAAACTGGTTGACGCCCTTATACTGGCTCGTACCACCCTCGATGGTCACCTCGTCGCCGATGTCGAGACCCCAGCTCTTGATGGGATAGTTCTTCAGCTTGCCGTCCTTGTCGGCCGTACCGTAGACGATGATTTCGCCAGTGGCATCCTTCAGGTAGTAGTTGCCATACTGCTCATAGTTGCTATACCAGCGCGAGATGACACCCTTCACGCGATAGGACGGACCGGCCGGACCAGCCAGCACCTCGGCAATGGTAGCCTCGGTGGGGTCGAGCGAGCCCTGACGGACGATGACGAACTGCTTCTTGCCACCGGCAGAGATCTGCAGCTCTGCTTCGCGGCCGCCCTCAGTAGCATCGGCATGGAAGGTGACGCGGCTCTCGCCGTTGGCGCCTGAGAGCACGTCGGCCGTCAGCCATGCAGGCAGAGCCTGATAGTTGGGCTCATCCTTGCTGCCCAGATTGAACACCTGGTCGAACTGCCAGGCACCGCTGGCCGTGATGGTGATGGTGGCATCGCCGCCGGCCACAGGTATCGAGACGTAGGTCTTGTCGATCTGGATGCTGTCCAGCGAGCCGATCTCGTCGTCGTCGGTACAAGCCGTGAAGAGCAGTGCCGACAGGAGTGCGCAGAAAATATATCTTAGTTTCATAGCTTTGTTCTCCTTTATTTATGATTAGTTAAACATGTATTTGATACCGATAGAGGCATACCAGCACTGGCCGATGGTGTGGTAGGGGATCCACGTCTTGGTGTTTCCGCTGACGGCCTTGGGTGTCGAGAAGACGGCGTAGCCCTGTGCGTCGGTGCTCTCATACTTGAGGATGCGGCCCGAGTTGAGCTCGGGGTTCATATACTTGCTGACGCCCCATGCCGAGTTGAAGAGGTTGAGCAAGTTCTTCACGTCGAGCGACAGCTGCAGGCGGTGCATCGTGCGGCCCACGTTGACCTTGAAGTCGTGCTTATAGCCGAAGTCGATGCGGTGGACCCAAGGCGAATAGACGCTGTAGCCCTCGGCATACTCACCCTGATGATTCTTCAGGTAGCCGTCGTTGTGGACATACTGCATGAAGCGGTCCATGTCGTCCTTCGAGGCGAAACGGAACTGGCCGGAGCCCTGGACGGCACCGTTCTCATAGTAGCTGGCCTGACCGTCTGTGGGCACGTAGACAGCGTCGTAGTTGTAGCCGTCGCCGTTCATGTCGTTGGCCAGGAGATACGACTCACAGTAGCCGCCGCGCCATGTCTCATAGATGAGCGAGTAGTGGTTGCCGCTCTTGTCGTGGATCGTAGCGTTAGCCACGATACGGTCCGGGGTGACATACTGCGAGTTGTGCAGCTTGATGTTGTTCGGGCCGGCCACGGTGGGCACGTAGGTGAAGGCCGACTCGGCGTTGGAGCCGGGCATGCCGGTGATCTCCTTCGAGACGGTGTGGGTGTAGGCCGCCATCAGCGAGATCCACTCGGCGGGCTGAGCCGTCAGCGTCAGGTTGGCACTCCATCCGTAGCCCTTCGAGGTGTTCTCCAGGACGAAGGCCTTGGTAGCGGTGCGGAAGGTGGAGGGATAGACGGGACGGTTGTCGACGCCGTTCCAGCGTGCGAAGCCCTCGACGGGCAGCATGCTCCAGTCGGAGAGGCAGACGGCATTGATGGTCTTGTTGAAGATACCCTCAGCCGTGACGGTGAAGGGGAACGAGACGGGCAGCTGATAGTCGACGGCCAGCGACGTCTTCCATACCTGCGGCATCTTGAACTCGGGGTCGACGGCCGAGATGCTCGAGGGAACAGTGCCGTCCTCGGGGCGCACGGTGTTGGGATAGCCCAGGGAGAGGAGCTTCTCCTTGAGGGCGTCGATGGTGGCGTGGCCGTTGGCGTCGGTGACCAGTCCGCCGGCAAACTCGCTCATCTCGAAACCTCTCTTCTCAGCATTAGAGGCATTGATCTGGGCCTGATACTGCACCAGACCGCCGTTGGTCGGCATGTTGGTGAAGAAGACGAGGGGCAGGCGTCCGGAGAAGAGGCCCGTACCGCCACGCACCTTTAACGACTTGTCGCCGAAGACGTCGTAGACGAAGCCGACGCGGGGCGAGAAGGTGATGCTCGTCTTGGGCCACTTGCCCGTGTCGATGTGACGACCGTTGTAGTCGAGGTCGTAGATGGCCTGGTTGGTCATCAGGTCGTTATTGTTGAAGAAGAGGCCGTCGATGCGGGTGCCGTAGTTGAGCTTGAAGCGCTCCGTCACGTTCCAGTCGTCCTGCAGATAGAGTCCGGCCTTATTGAACTGGACACGGGCTGCGGGCTTCGACTCGCCGTCGTAGCCGTAGGTCAGGTTGACGATCTCAGGCGTGGCGCCGCTGAGGAAGTCATCGAGGCTCGAATAGCGGTAGTATCCCGTTCCGTTACGCATGTACTGGTTGTCGGCCATCTGGTGCTCGAAGTTGAGTCCGGCCGTAATCTTGTGGGCGCCAAGATAGTAGGTCAGGTCGTCCTTGATGTTCCAGACCGTGTTGTGCACGGCGTTGTTCCATGTGAAGAGCTCATAGCCGAGGGCGATGTAGTTGTCGCCGTCCTCCATGATGTCGATGTGGGGGAACTGGCTGGAGTTCGAGCCTCGGATGTCGTCGAGCTTCGAATACGTAGCCAGCAGCTGGTTCGACAGGTTATCAGTCAAGCGGCTGTTGAGGTCGAACGAGAAGGAGTGCACCAGGTTGTCCATCGAGTACATCGTGTTGGCATACGACATGGAGTAGTCCGACATACGGTCGTGGACGGCCTGCGTGCCACCGTCCATCGAGGTACGGTTGGGCGAGTTCCACACCTGGTTCTTCGTGTAGTTATAGCGCAGGGCCAGGTGATGGCGGTCGCTGATGTTCCAGTCCAGTCGGGCCAGCAGCTTATAGTTGTTCTCGTCGGCAGGGAAGTTGGTCCATGAGCCGGTGTTGTAGTCATACTTGTCGAAGACGTGGTTCGACACCTTCTCCAGGTCGCTCAGCGTGGTGCGCGAGATGTAGTTGTCGGGATCGGCCACGCCGTCCGTTGAGCCGTGCCAACGGTTGACTACGGTCGGGCGCTTGAGCATTTCGCCGTTGACGAAGAAGAAGAGTTTGTCCTTGATGATGGGGCCGCCGAGGGTCAGTCCGTAGGTGGTCTGCTGGTCCTTGTCGCGGGCGCCGGCTACCGTCTCGCGCTCGACGGCGTCGCCGCGGAGGTTCTCATTCTGATGATAGATGTAGGCCGAGCCTTTGAGAGTGTTCGTACCACTCTTGGTGATGGCCTGCACGCCGCCGCCGATGAAGTTGGTCTGGCGCACGTCGAAGGGCGAGATGACCACCTGCAGCTCCTCGATGGCGTCGATGGAGATGGGGTTGCCGCCACCGGGCAGGCCTGACGAGAGTCCGAAGTTGTTGTTAAAGTTGGCACCGTCGACGGTGAAGTTGGCCAGTCGGCCGTCGCTGCCGGCGAAGCTCATGCCGTTGCCGCCGTAGGGCGAGAGACGGGTCACGTCGGTGATGGCGCGGCTGACCGTCGGCAGGTTGACGATCTGCTGACTGGTGATGTTGGTCGAGGCACCGGTCTTCTCAGCAGCAAACTTCGAGGCCTTGCCGCTGACGACGACCTCGGTCAGCTCCTGCGAGTTCTCCGAAAGCCATACGGCCAGGTTGTAGGTCTCACCAAGCTGCAGGGTGATGCCGCGCAGCGTCTTGGTCTGATGACCGATGTAGCTGACGGTGACGGCATACGGTCCGCCGGTACGCATACCCTGGATAGTGAATTGTCCGCTGGCGTTGGTCACGGCCGTGTAGCGTGTGCCCGAAGGCTCATGGACGGCCTGTACCGTGGCGCCGATGATTTCCTCACTACTGCCTTCGAACGTGACCTTACCGGTCATGCTCGACGTAGTGATCTGGCCCATGACCGTCAGCGTGAGTGCTACGAGCATGGTCAGCAAAGAAAAAAGTCTTTTTTGCATAAATAATTTATGGTTAATTAAACGTTAGAATGTTTCCGACTGCAAAATTACAAAAAGATTCTCAGATATCCGTAATTTGAAGCACAATTTTCGACTTTCAGGGCAGAATTCTTGCCTTCCCGCCTTTTGTCAGAACGACGGGTTGGCGGCGCAACTGGCTATGTTCATGGTCGAAGATGAGAGCGGAATTGAAGGCGGCGCCTTGCACGCGGCACTCGAAGTGCAGGTGGTCGCCGGTGGCATGGCCTGTGCGACCGATGAGGGCGATGACCTGTCCGGCGGTGACGTGCTCGCCAGGGCTGACCATGTTGCGCAGGTTGTGGCTGTAGAGGGTGGTCAAGCCGTTGCTGTGGCTGATGACGATGCAGTTGCCGTAGCCCGAATAGGGTTCCGACATGGTGACGATGCCCTCAAAGGCAGCACAGATGCGGTCTTCGCCGAACGTCTTGATGTCAGTGCCGGAATGGCCACGCTCGCCACGCCAGCCAAAGGGACTCGTGACGTGGGCGCCGGGCACTGGGTAGCACCAGTCATGGTCGCCGTAGTTCTCAAAATGGATAATGATTTGTTGACCGCCACCAAAAGGGTCGGTCAGCGCGGGGGCCTGCTCATCCTTAGGCAACGGGAATGAGAGGATTTGACTTTTCCAAAGCCCCAACACATGATGATAGACGGGGACGACGTAGTAGGCATGAGCCTCCGCTGCCAGCGACGCCGGCTGAAGTGGTCCCCACGGCGCATCAGCCCTTGCAACGGCAAGAGTGGCCAGCAGTCCTGTCAGGGTCATCAGCAGTCGGACGCGTCTCATCCTTTTACTCTTTTACCTTTTTACTTTTTTACCTTTTTATTCTTCTTCAAGATCCTCGAGGTCGTCGATGTCATCCACGTCAACATATTCGATGTCTTCGTCTTCGCCCTCATCAGCGAGTTCGTCGGCGAAGGTGGACATGTCCTTGTCGCGGTGCACGAGGGTGTCCTCGCTGAGCAGCGTCTGCAGCTTGTTGCTCTCGGAGTTCAGTTCGCCCCAGAGCACATCCTTGAGCGTGTCAAGGCCCATGCCCGTGACGGCTGAGATGAAGACGACAGGCAGATCGTCGGGCAGCGTGGGCCGCAGCAGGTCGATAAGCTCCTCGTCGAGCAGGTCGCACTTCGTCACGGCCAGCACACGGTGCTTGTCGAGCAGTTCAGGATTGAAACGTCGCAGCTCGTCGAGCAGAATCTGATATTCGCGGCTGATGTCGTCGGTGTCACCCGGCACCATGAACAGCAGCAGCGAATTGCGCTCGATATGGCGCAAGAAGCGCAGGCCCAGTCCCCTACCCTCGGCAGCACCCTCGATAATGCCGGGAATGTCAGCCATGACGAACGACTTGCCGTCACGGTAACCGACAATTCCGAGCGAGGGCTCCATCGTCGTAAAGGGATAGTTGGCAATTTTAGGCCGGGCATTCGACAGCGCAGAAACGAGTGTCGACTTGCCGGCATTGGGAAAACCGACCAGACCGACGTCGGCCAGGAGTTTGAGTTCAAGGATGACGGTCATCTCCTGCATCGGCTCGCCAGGCTGGGCATAGCGTGGCGCCTGATTAGTGGCCGAGCGGAACTGGAAATTTCCGAGTCCGCCGCGACCGCCCTTGAGCAGGACGATCTCCTGTCCGTCGTAGGTGATGTCACAGACGTACTTGCCCGTCTCAGCGTTGTAGCAGACGGTGCCGCAGGGCACGTCGATATAAACGTCATGGCCGTCGGTGCCGTGACATTTGTCCTTGCCGCCATTGCCGCCGTGCTCGGCGAAGATGTGGCGCTCATACTTCAGGTGGAGCAGCGTCCAATAATTATGGTTGCCGCGCAGGATGATACTGCCGCCCCGTCCGCCGTCGCCGCCGTCGGGCCCGCCGTTGGGGTTATACTTCACATGCTTCAGGTGCATGCTGCCCCGCCCGCCCTTGCCAGAGCGGCACAATATCTTTACGTAGTCAACGAAATTCGATTCCATAAGGTGGACTTTCAGAGGACCTTGCAGATGTCCTCGAAGATGCGGTCAACGTCACCCAGACCGTCAATATGGTGGTGGAGACCCTCCTGCTTGTACCACTCGATGAGGGGCTGCGTCTGCGAGTGATAGACGACAAGGCGCTTCTTGATCGTCTCCTCGTTGTCGTCGGCCCGACCGCTCTGCTGACCACGCAGCAGGAGGCGCTTCATCAGTTCGTCCTCGGGCACGTCGAGCTCGATCATCGCACAGACGCAGTCGCCGCGCTCCGCGAGCATCTGCTTCAGAGCCTCAGCCTGCGGGATGGTGCGAGGGAAGCCGTCGAAGATAACGCCACGGTGCTCACGGCCGAAAGAGTCATAGACGCCGGCCAGGATTGAAATCATCAACTCGTCGGGAATCAACTGTCCCTGGTCAATAAACTTCTGGGCTGTGCGGCCCAGGTCTGTTCCGTTCTTAATCTCTGCGCGCAGCACGTCGCCCGTTGAGATATGCTCCAGGCCGTAGCGCTCAATCAGCTTGTCGCTCTGTGTGCCCTTGCCTGAGCCGGGGGCGCCGAAAATCACGATATTCTTCATATCTCTCTTATCTTTAATCTATTATCTCTTATCTCTCAACCAAAGTATAGATGTCTCTCAGTCCGCGGCCCTGCTGGTCATAATCCAGTCCATAGCCGACGATGAAATCATTAGGAATCGAGAAGGCTGCGTAGCGAATGTCAAGATCTTCCTGCAACTTGTCGGGCTTGACGAAAAGTGTACAGATCGATATCGAGGCAGGCTGGCGCGTCCCGAGCGACTCAATCATGCGCTTCATCGTGCGCCCTGTGTCGACAATGTCCTCGACAATGATGACATGGCGCCCCGACAGGTCCTCGTTGATACCCATCACCTCCTTGATCTGTCCGGTAGATGTGGTGCCTTGATAGGAAGCCAGCTTGACAAACGAAATCTCGCTGGGGATGGTCACGGCACGCATCAGGTCGGCCGCGAAGACGAAGGCTCCGTTGAGCACGGCCAGAAAGAGCGGGTTCCTGCCTGCAAAATCCTCACTGATACGCTCGCCAAGTTCACGTACGCGCTTCTGTATGTCGGCCTCGGGAATCGACGTCTCGAAGGTCTTGTCTATCACTTTTACTCTGCTCATGTCCGGCTGTCACTTTTAGAATTCTGCAGACTTCGGTGTGCGGGGGAAGGGAATGACGTCGCGGATGTTCTGCATGCCGGTGACGAACAGGATGAGCCGCTCGAAGCCAAGGCCAAAGCCGGCGTGCGGGCAAGAGCCCCAGCGGCGGGTGTCGATGTACCACCAAAGGTGGGTCATGTCCATCTGGCGGCGGTTAATCTCTGCCATCAGCTTGTCGTAGCTCTCCTCACGGACAGAGCCGCCGATAATCTCACCTATCTGCGGGAACAGCACGTCGGTGCCCTGCATCGTCGGGCCAGGAGCGACTGAGCCCTTATAGCCCACACTGGCGCCGTCGGCTGAATCGACGGGCTGGTTCTGCTTCATGTAGAACGACTTGAACGAGCGTGGATAGTCGGTCATGATGACGGGCTTACGGAAGTGCTCCTCGACGAGGTAGCGCTCATGCTCCGAGGCCAGGTCGTCGCCCCAGTTGCAGGGGAACTCGAACTTCTTGCCTTTCTTGATAGCCTCCTGCAGGATGTTGATGCCCTCAGTGTAAGGCAGACGCACGAACGTTTCCTTCAACACACCCTCGAGGCGCTCCAGCAGCGTCTTGTCGACCATCTTGTTAAGGAACTCGAGGTCGTCCTTGCAGTGGTCGAGAGCCCAGCGCACGCAGTACTTGATGAAATCTTCCTCGAGGTCCATGAGCTCCTCCTGGTCG
>JAFTGI010000238.1 GCA_017458195.1 Prevotella sp. | reverse complement strand
TTCTCGTCCTCGTCGGGACCGTAATAATAGTTGTCCTGCTCTATGGTCAGGAGGAGTTTGCGTGCCAACAGGAAGTCGAGGTAGGCGCCGAAGAAGATGGTGGGATGCGGCGTGTCGTCCCAGATGATGGTGCCCTGATAGCCCAGGGAGCACCATGAGGTCAGACGGTTCTGGAATATCAGGTCGAACTGGAAGCCGAAGTTGTCGGGCAGGTAGGCGTGGTTCTCGCCTCCGGGGATATAAAGGATGCCTCGCATCGAGATGGCCGGAACGGCCTTCCAGCCGTCGAAAAGGGCGGTCTTGAAGCCTACGGTCAGGTCGGCTATGCCCGTAAAGCTGGTGCCTTCGTCGGTGGTGTGAAGCATTGCTGCCGACAGGCTCAGCTCCGTATGGCGACCTATGCCGTAGCGCAGCGTGGAAGAGTTGGGACACCATGTATCGGCCTCAACACCAAAAATCCTGCTGTGCTCGTACAGAGCGAAGGTCTCCCACTGCAGGCGTCCCTGCGGCAGGACGTCAGTACCCGTCAGCCCGCCAAACAGGTCGGAAGTGAACGCCTCCGGCTGTTCCTGAGCAGCTGCATATACCGGCAGCAGGATGACGGAAAGGAGAAATAGCCGCAGCCTCCGCATACTACACAAACAACACCTTGCAGCGGCAGCACTCCGTGCCGTCGCCGCGCACTATACGGATGGCATACTCGCCGTCGGCGGTCTGTTCGCGGTAGAAACTCAGGCGGTCGCCACCGTGGGCCTCGGCCACGTAGGCTATCTCAATACGACGGATGGCGTGCTCGCTGTACCACTCCATGGGCCACAGGTCGAGCACGTGCTCAATGTACTTCACCGAGTTGATGTGCCCGTTGATGTCGACATCGTTATAATAGGTGTCGATGCTGCGCACGAGTTGCGCATCGTCCGACATCTTTACGCGGCCACCCTTGTCAATGGGGCACTCCTTGTCCTTGACAATCCACTGCTCTATGGCACCGTTGTCAATGGCGTAAATGTCGGTGGGCTGACGGCTCTCCGTGTCAATCATAGCCCAGATGGAGCGGCCGTAGCCATAGACGTGTCCGTCGGTTCCGACGACGGCGAAGTTGCGGCTGGTGAAGTATCGCATAGCACTCTCCACCCATGTCTCGACATGAAAGCGGGTGTACTGCCGTGGCATCTCCGTCATCTCAATGGCCAGTCGCGAGAGCACCCACGAGCGGTTGATAGACATCAGGTACTTCATGCCGAAACCGCGGGCCGAGGAATGGAAGTCGGCGGCATTGAGCATGTGGTTGCCCAGATGACCCATGAACAGGCGGCCATTGAAGTCGCAGTGGAACGGCTCGGCCATAAACTCGTAACATCCTACTTTATCCATGCTGATGCTCCCTTTCTTCCAAGAACTCGCTGACCTGCTCCTGCTTGGCGCGGGTGACGGCAATACGGCCCGAACGGGTGTACTGCAACACACAGTCGAACTCGTTGAGGGCATAGTAGAGTGATAGGATGTCCTCCGTTTTGCCGTTCTTCATCACAATGACGTAGGTGGGGTTCACCTCGGTGATGCTGGCTTCGTGACGGCGGATGGTACGCGAGATGGCGGGGTTCTCCAGCACTTTCTCGGTGGACAGTTTATAGAGTCCTGTCTCACGGATAAACAGCTGGTCATCAGTGAAATAGTTAGCTTTGATAACGTCTACCTTCTTCTCTATCTGAGCGGTAATCTTCCGTATCTGGTCCTCGTCGCTCCAGGCCGTGATAGTGTATTTATGTACGTGCTCGATGGACGATGCCGACACGTTCAGGCTTTCGATGTTGACCTGACGCCGGGTAAAGACTGCTGTCACCTGGTTCAATATACCTGCTACATTCTCTGAGTAGACCAGCAGCGTGTATAGTTTATTGTTATGTTCCATAATAATGAGTAATGTTTTTTACACTTCAAGCATCATGTCGTTGACATTCATGCCCGGCGGCGTCATGGGCAGCACGTCGTCGTCCTCCTTGATGGCACACTCCAGAATGAAGGGGCCAGGGGTGGCCAGCATCTGCTGCACGGCAGCAGCCAGTTGCTGACGGTCGGTGACGGCGGCGTAGGCTATGCCATAGCCTTGTGCAATGAGTTCGTAGTTGGGGTTGAGCATCTTGGTGAACGACTTGCGCCGTTTCCAGAACATGTCCTGCCACTGTCGTACGTTGCCTAAGTAGTGGTTGTTCAGCAGAATCATCTTCACCGGCGACTGCTGTTCCATAATGGTGCCCAACTCCTCGATGCACATCTGGAAACCACCGTCGCCCATGAAGCAGCAGACGGTACGGTCGGTGCCGAACGTGGCGCCGATGGCTGCCGGCATGCCGTAGCCCATAGTGCCCAGTCCGCCGCTGGTGCAGATGCTGCGCTTCTCGGGATAGCGGAAGTAGCGGGTGGCAAAGAGCTGGTTCTGTCCGACATCGGTGACGAGGACTGTGCCACGCGGAGCCTGCTCGGCCACGCTGTTGACCACCTCGCCCATCAGCAGCGGGCCGTCCTGCGGGTGAATGGCAGGCTCAATGACCTTCTCGCGCTCCTTCTGGTCGAGTTCGCGGAACGACTCGCGCCACTGGCGATGCCTGTTCTTGCGCAACAGGGCCGTCAGGGCGGGCAGCGACTCCTTGCAGTCGGCCACGACGGCCACGTCGGTCTTGATGTTCTTGTCTATCTCGCTGCGGTCAATGTCTAAGTGGATAATCTTGGCCTGCTTGGCGTAGCTCTTGGTGTTGCCCGTCACGCGGTCAGAGAAGCGCATGCCAATGGCTATGAGCACGTCGCACTCCTGTTCCTTCAGGTTGACGGCATAGTTGCCGTGCATACCCAGCATGCCCATGTTCAGCGGGTGGTCCGAAGGCAGGGCCGACAGTCCTAACATGGTGCGGCCGGCAGGGATGTCGGCTTTTTCAAGGAAAGCCTTCAGCTCCTCCTGGGCATTGCCTAACTCAACACCCTGCCCCACCAGCGCCAGCGGACGCTGCGCGCTGTTGATGAGGTCGGCGGCCTGACGGACGGCATCCTCGTTCAGCTTGGGATAAGCCACGTAGCTGCGCACGAAGTCGACCTTCTTGGGTTCCCACTCCACCTCCTCGACCTGAGCGTTGCGCGGGAAGTCGAGGACTACAGGACCGGGACGGCCGCTGCGTGCAATATAGAAGGCACGGCTGACGGCCCACGCCACATCCTCGGCATGGCGTATCTGGTACGACCACTTCGATATGGGCTGTGCCACACCCACCAGGTCGACCTCCTGGAAAGCGTCAGTGCCCAGAGCACCGATGGCTACCTGTCCGGCAATGACAACAACGGGTGTGGAGTCAAGCATGGCATCGGCCACGCCTGTCAGCGTGTTGGTGGCTCCGGGACCACTGGTCACCAAGGCCACGCCCACATTGCCGCTCACACGGGCATAGCCCTCGGCGGCGTGTACGGCAGCCTGCTCATGGCGTACCAGGATGTGGTCGAAACTTTTCTTTATACCTCGGGTGTAATCGTAAAGCGAGTCGTAGGTGGGCATGATGGAGCCTCCGGGATAGCCGAAGATGGTTTTCACGCCTTCGGCCTGCAAGGCACGCATCAGCGCCTTGGCTCCTGTTATCTTTTCTTTTGCCATATTCTATTCTTTTTCTATTTTCTATAGCCCTTATAGCCTCTATAGTATCTATAGCCTCTATAGCATCTATAGCCGCTATAGCCTTTCTCTAATCAATAATTCTCACACCGCCCTTGTCGGCACTCGACACACTTTGGGCGTAGGCACGCAACGCCTTCGACACCTGGCGGCTGCGCTTGAGCGGCTGCTGAGGACGCTGGGCCAGCTCGTCGTCAGTGAGTTTGACATTGATGCTGCGCGAAGGTATGTCGATGACGATGATGTCGCCGTCCTTTATCTTGCCTATGTTACCGCCATTGGCGGCCTCGGGCGAGATGTGGCCGATGCTGAGTCCGCTGGTTCCGCCCGAGAAACGTCCGTCGGTAATGAGCGCACACTCCTTGCCCATGTGCATCGACTTGATGTAGCTGGTGGGATAAAGCATCTCCTGCATGCCGGGGCCTCCCTTCGGACCCTCGTGGGTGATGACCACGCAGTCGCCTTTCTTCACCTTGCCTCCTAAGATGCCGTCGCAGGCATCCTCCTGAGAGTCGAAGACCACGGCGGGTCCCTCAAAGTGCCACAGGGCTGCATCGACACCGGCGGTCTTGACTACGCAGCCGTCCTGGGCAATATTGCCGAAAAGCACTGCCAGTCCGCCGTCGCGGGTATAGGCATGCTCGATGTCACGGATACAGCCATTCGCGCGGTCGGTGTCTAACGTGTCGTAGCATTCCGACTGAGAACCCATGGTGGTGGAGAAGCGGCCGCCGGGTGCCGAGAAATAGATGTGGGCAGGATGCGGCATCTGCGGCTTGTCAGCAATGGGGGCGATGTCGTAGGTGTCCATGGCTTCCTGAAGCGTAAAGCCGTCAACACGCAGGACCGAACCGTCGATGAGTCCGCCCTTGTTGAGCTCGCGCAGGATGCCTAAGATGCCACCGGCACGGCCGCACTCCTGCACGCTGTACTTCTGCGTGTTGGGAGCCAGCTTGCACAGGCACGGGGTCTTGCGGCTCAGCGCGTCAATGTCCTTCATGGTGAAGTCGACGCCAGCCTCCTGAGCTACAGCCAACAGGTGGAGCACGGTGTTGGTGCTTCCGCCCATGGCGATGTCGAGCGTCATGGCGTTGAGGAAAGCCTGACGGGTAGCAATGCTGCGCGGCAGCACGCTGTCGTCACCGTCCTCGTAATAGGCCAGCGCATTCTTCACCACCTGACGGGCGGCCTGACGGAAGAGTTCTATACGATTGGAGTGGGTAGCCAGTATGGTTCCGTTGCCGGGCAGCGAGAGTCCGATGGCCTCGGTCAGCGAGTTCATGGAGTTGGCCGTGAACATGCCTGAACAAGAGCCGCAACCCGGACAGGCGCAATGCTCAATCTCGCGCATCTCGTCGTCGGTCACCGTAGGGTCGGCGCCTTTCACCATGGCCGTAATCAGGTCGGCATTCTCGCCACGCCAGCGACCGGCCTCCATGGGGCCGCCTGAGCAGAAGACGGCAGGGATGTTCAGCCGCATGGCAGCCATCAGCATACCGGGCGTCACCTTGTCGCAGTTCGAGATGCAAATCATGGCATCGGCCTTGTGGGCGTTGACCATATACTCCACCGAGTCGGCAATGATGTCGCGCGAGGGCAGCGAGTAGAGCATGCCGTCATGACCCATGGCGATGCCATCGTCAATGGCAATGGTGTTGAACTCGGCGGCATAACAGCCCATGCGCTCTATCTCCTCACGGACTATCTGGCCAATCTCATGCAGATGAGTGTGTCCAGGAACAAACTGGGTAAACGAGTTGACTACGGCAATGATGGGTTTGCCAAACTGTTCCTGCTTCATACCTGTGGCTACCCAAAGGGCGCGGGCGCCAGCCATTCTTCTACCTTCGGTGCATACTGCACTGCGCAACGGATGTTTCATTTCTTCTTTATCAGTTTTTGTCTATTTTAGCTTGCAAAGTTACACTTTTTCCACCTAACAGCCAACTTTTTGGAACTTTTTCTTGCTCTTCAGTAGACAACGACTCCATGAAGAAGAAGTTGAGGGTGTGTCAAAATGGGCTAATTAATTCCTCCCCTTGGAAAGGGGAGGTTAGGAGGGGTTGATTTCATCGACGAATATGTTATATTT
>JAFTGI010000237.1 GCA_017458195.1 Prevotella sp. | reverse complement strand
TAACTTCACTCTGCTTCGTCTCCACCCATCCCTGCTTGCCGTCGGGCACGCGGATCTCGCGCCAGTCGCTCATGGTCTCGTCGATGATGTCAACGCGCGTGCCTTCGTGGAGGATGAACAGGTCGGTGCCGTTGTTCGTCGGTGTGCTTTTCACCGGCACGGCCGACTCGAAGATGATGGCTCCCGAACGGTTCTCCGCCTGCCGCAGCTGCTGCCAGGCAAAGACATTGCTCAGCATGAGGACCACCAGCATGGCCAGTCCGCCGAAGAAGCCCACCTTGCGCAGCCACAGGGGGTCGGTGAACAGATAGATGAGCAGCAGGACGATAGCCAAGGCCAGGGCAATGAGGGCCGTGCGTCCCCACCCGTCGGCACTGTTCATGTTGACCAGCGAGCGATACCACGTGGCGATGAACATCTCGCTCTCCGGCACAATCTTGTCGATGGTCTTCGAGCGGGCCATCTGCAGGTTGAAGCGGATGTCGGCATCGCCGGGGGCCAGCCGGAGCGCCCGCTCGTAGGCCAGGATGGCCTGCGGCATCTCCTCCATGCGGTAGTAGCAGTTGCCGAGGTTATAGTAGAGTTCCGGACTGACGCCCTCGCTGAGCAGCTGCTCGTAGGCTTCAGCTGCCTGCTGGTAGCGTCCGTCGACGTAGGCACTGTCGGCCTCGGCCTTGGTGGCGGCGTTGGCGGCAGTGGCCGTCAGGATCAGCAGGAGCGTCACGACGGCGGTTTTCTTCTTCGATGTACGTTTCATGCCTCCTTCAATTTTCTCAATGGCCGTGATGGACTTGTCGTAGACCTTCTCCATGTTGCCCTTCGGGTCGCCTGGGGCATAACGTTCAAACTCGCATTCGTCGATGGCCTCGATGAACTGGCCGATGGTCTGCTCGTCAACGTTGCGGGCGGCCAGCCGCTCGGAGATGTTCTCGCGCGAGAGCTGCTCGACGTTGATATTGAGCTTGTCGCCGACGTAGCCCCACAGGGCGCGCAGGGCTTCATCGTAGAACTCGCCGGGCTTGTTGTCGTGCATCAGTCGGGCAGCCTTCTTCAGTCGCTTCACGGCCACCTTGTTGGCCTTTCCGGCGCGCGTCTTCACCACGTCGGCATTGCTGATGGCCCGCTGGCGGAAGACAACGAAGAGGGTGATGAACACGAGCACGAGCAGTGCCATCAATCCCCAGTAGAGCTTCGAGGCGAAGAAGTGCTCGCCATCGGCCTGCTGTCGGGCGTCGCCGAGCTTGATGTGACGGATGTCCTTGGCCAGCATCTGGACATCCTCCTGACGGGTGAAGTCCTGTATGCTCGACTCCCCGCCCTCGCCCTTGGCCACGTCGAGCTGGAAGGCATCGGTGGTCAGCGTCTTGTAGGCGCGCTCCTGGGTGTCATAGTAGATGTACTCCAGGGCAGGAATCTCGAACTTGCCCTGATGGCGGGGCACGGCAAGGAACTCGTAGACGACGGAGCCCTCGACGCCGTTGGCCGTCAGCCGCGTCTTGTCGGTGGTCTTCGGGTCATAGACGTCGAAGTCCTTGGGGAACTTCACGTCGGGCTGCTTCAGCAGCTGCAGGTTGCCGATGCCGGAGACGGTCACCTTCAGGGTGATCGGGTCGTTGGCCTTCACTTCGGTCTTGTCAATCTCGGCCTTCACGTTCAGTCGACCGACACCACCGGAGAAGCCCGCAGGACGGTCGGGCAGCGGGTCAACCTGTATCTCGACGCCAGGAGCCGTGATGGCTTTCTTCACCTCGGTGTAGCCGGAGCCGCCGTTGAAGAAAGCCTCGAAGGGATCGACATAGCGGTTTTGCTGCATCACGACACCATTGAACGTGATGCTGGGAATCTGCAGCTTACCCGTAATCTGCGGGAACATGACATACTGGCTCCACGTGACGGTCTTATACTGACGGCCGTTGAACTCCTCAACCTTGAAGCTCTTCTCCTGCGGCAGCGGCACCTCCTGGGTGTGGAATCCCTTCAGGTCGGGCATCTTGCCTTCAAGCTGGGTCAGGCTGACGAGGGTGTAGACCTTATAGGTCAGCAGGACAGGCTCCTGCTCGACGACACGCTTCTTCGAGGCACTGACGCGGATAAAGAGGTCGCTGCCCGAGATGGGGGTACCTGAGGGGCGCGTCTCGGTGCGCGGCTGGTTGCCACCCTGATGGGCGCCGCCTTGCTGGGAAGAGCCCTGCTGGGAAGAGCCCTGCTGCTGGGGCTGTCCCGTCACCTGGATCTTCACTGAGTTCGACGTCACCTGGTTGCCCTCGACGCTGATCGTGGCGGGGGGAATGGTGAACGTGCCGTTCTTCAGTGCACTGAGGATGAAGGTATAGGTGATAGTCGACGTCTGCGAGGTCTTGCCGTTGATCATGCTGAAGCTCGACTGGCGCGACGTGCTCGGGCCCATCAGCACCTCGAAGGCATCGCTGGGTATCTGGCCGACGCGGAAGTTACTGACGTCGTGGGAGTTGACGGTATAAGTCAACCGAAACTGCTGGCCCGGGGCCACCTGCTGCGGTGCGCTGGCCGTCAGCGTCTGGGCGGCAATGCCCACGACCATGAGTTGTACGAACGAAATGATTAGAAATAATTTCTGTTTCATCGTAATATGTTTCTGATTTTACCAGTTCTTCTCGATGCGACGGCGCTGGGGCTGCTTCTGGGCATCCTTCAGACGGTCCTGCGTCTTCTTTTCCTGCTGCATGGCGGCCTGCAGGAGCTGTTCGGCATTCTCCTTGCTCATGGGCGGCTCCTGCTGCTGTTGCTGATCCTGCTGTTGATCCTGCTTCTGCTGGTCCTGCTGTTGTTGCTGCTGGTCCTGCTTCTGCTGGTCGCCGTTCTGGTCCTGGTCCTGACCCTGCTGGTTCTGGTCCTGCGGGTTGTCCTTCTGCTGCTTCTTGCAGACGGCCAGGTTGTAGCGGCTCTCGTCATCGTTGGGATTGTTACGCAGGGCCTGCTTGTAGGCCTCGATGGCCGTGCCATAGTCCTGGGCTCCCTGATAGAGCACGCCGATATTATGGTAGGCCTGAGCCTTGCGGATGGGGTTCTCCTCGAGCTCGGCAGCCTTCATCAGCGCCGGCACCTGATTCTTGATGGCCGTCGTGTCGAGCTGTTGCCACTGGCGTGGGAAGAGCGACGTGGCATAGTTATAGACGGCGGGCGCATAGGTGGAGTCCGTCTGGAAGGCCTTGATATACGTGACGGAGGCCTCCTGCCGCTTGTCGGCACGATACTGGCGGTTGCCCTGTCGCACGAGCTTGCGCACCTGCTGCTTGTGCCCTATCTGGGCAAAGGCCTGCGGGGCGACCGTGAGCATGAGGGCTGCTATGATGGAAAGACGCTTGACGTTCATTTCTTGAATAGTTTAATGTTCTTCAACAAGGGGTTCTTGCGGTCGAGGATGCACACCTCGAGGATGAGCAGCAGGAGGGCCACGAGGCCTACCTCCTGGAAGCGCTCGGCATATTCGCTGTAGACGGTCGACTCCTGATGCTGCAGCTTCGACAGTTCCTCATCGAGTAGCCGCTGTGCATTGCTGTTGTTCTCAACATGGATATAGGCACCGCCGCCGGCCTTGGCCACCTCGCGACACATGTCCTCGTTGAGCTTCGACATGACGGTCTCGCCCTGATTGTCAATCATATAGGAGCCCGTCTGCGGGTCGGGCACGGGCGCTCCCTTCGTCGAGCCCACGCCGAGGATGTAGATGTTGCGGCCTTTATCCTTGGCATCCTTGGCTGCCTCGGATGCACCGCCTTCATGGTCCTCGCCGTCGGTGATGACGATGATGGCCTTGCCGACGTTCTCCTGCTGGGTGAACGAGCGCGAGGCGAGCGAGATGGCGCCGGCCAGGTCGGTGCCCTGGTTCTGGATCATCGTCGGGTCGATGCTGCTGAGGAACATCTTGGCCGAGACGTAGTCGCTCGTGATGGGCAGCTGGACAAAGGCGTCACCGGCAAAGATGATCAGGCCGATCTTGTCGTCGGTGAAGTTGTCGACGAGGTTCTCAACCATCATCTTAGCGCGGTCAAGACGGCTGGGCACGACGTCCTTGGCGCGCATCGAGTTGCTCACGTCGATGGCGATGACGGTCTCGATGCCCGAGCGCTTCTCCTCGCCGATCTTCTTGCCGTCCTGCGGACGGGCGAGCATGACGATGAGCAGGGCCAGGGCAGCCTCGAGCAGCCAGAACTTGACGCCGGGGCGCCAGCGCGACACGTCGGGCATGAGCTCGCGCAGCAGCTCAGGGTCGCCAAACTTGCGCAGACGGCGCTTCTGCCGACTGTAGGTGATGAGTCGTATCAGTGCCAGCACGACGACGGCGGCCAGCAGATACAGGTATTGTGGGTCTTGGAATCTGAACATGGGCTCTTACGGTATCCTTCTAAATACGGTTATGCGCAGCAGTATCTCGAGCAGCAGGGCCAGCACGGCGCCCAGTGCGAAGGGCTGGTAGGCCTCGTATTTGCGGTTGATGCGCTGCACGTTGAGCTTCGACTTCTCGAGCTTGTCGATTTCCTGGTAGATGTTGCGCAGTTCCTCGGCGTTGGTGGCACGATAGAACTGGCCCTTCGTCTCGCGGGCGATGTCGCTGAGCGTCTTGGTGTCAATCTCGACCGGCACCTGAACATATTGCACACCGCCGCCGACCTGCATGGGATAAGGGGCGGTGCCGTTGGTGCCCACGCCGATGGTGTAGACGCGGATGCCCATGCTGCGGGCAATCTCAGCCGCCGTCATGGGCGAGATGTCGCCGCGGTTGTTAGAACCGTCGGTGAGCAGGATGACGACGCGGCTCTTGGCCTTCGAGTCCTTCAGTCGGCTGACGGCGTTGGCCAGTCCCATGCCGATGGCGGTGCCGTCCTCGATGAGTCCCTTGGCGGCAATGTCGGTGCGCACGTTCTGGAGCAGCGACAGCAGCGAGGCGTGGTCGATGGTCATGGGGCACTGCGTGAAGGCTTCACCAGCGAAGATGGTCAGTCCGATGTTGTCGTCGGGACGGTCGCTGATGAACGACGAGGCGACGGCCTTGGCAGCCTCCAGGCGGTTCTTGATGCCCTGCGAGCGGTCCTTCAGGTCTTCGGCCAGCATCGAGGTCGACACGTCGATGGCCAGCATGATGTCGATGCCCTCGACAGTCTCGTTCTTCCACGAGTTGTGGGTCTGCGGACGGGCCAGGGCTATGACGAGCAGGGTGAAGGCCAGCAGGCGGAGCAGCAGCTGAACGGGCATGAGCAGGACGCGCCACGAGCGCGGTGCGAAGCGGAAGGCCTGCGTGTCGGCCATGCGGATGGTCGGCTCGCTTTTCTTGCGATACATCACGTACCATATTATATATGGCAGGATGAGCAGCAACAGCAGCAGATATTCTTTATTGGCAAATTCCATATTGATGAGTCTTTAGAATAACTGTACGACAGTGACGACGACGTAGAGGAACAGCACGAGCGTCATGAGCAGCAGGTAGCCGATGGCCATCTTGAGCACGAAGCGGCTCGACTGCGAGCGTTTCTGCTCGGCGGTGAGCTCCTCGCGGACGGCCCGCTCGCCGGTCTCTGCCTGGGGCACGTCGACCTTCGTCTGGTTGATGAACTCGACGGCGTTGACCAGATTGGCGTCGTTCTCGTTGATGAGCGTCGAATACTTGGCGAACTTGACGAGGTCGGCCGTCTGGAAGAGCTGGCGCAGCTCATCGAGCGACTTGGGGTCGTCGGTCGACATGAGGCGCTGGATGATCTCGGTCGAGGTCATCTCCATGGCGGAGAAGCCGTAGCGCTCCTCGATGTAGTGGCGCAGCGTGTCGGTCAGCCGCGTGTAGTATTCCTTCGGGTCCTCAGCCTGGGCCATGTGCTCGGCCTTGATTTCCTCGATGGCCTCCATGGCCTTCTGGTGAGGCGGTATGCGCTTGACGATGCGGATGCGGGCTATCACGGGCTTGTTGTCGCGCAACCGCAGGTAGAGGTAGTAGCTCAGGGCCAGCAGCACGAGCATCAGGACGCTCAGCCAGAAGGGCAACCGCCAGTCGTCCCACGAGAAGGGGTTGTCCTGAACGGTCTTGGGCCCATAGTAACGGGGCCCCTGGAACTCGTCGACGTAGGTGGTGTCTATGTCAACGTTCAACACCTTGAGTGCAAGCTTATTAGCCTCATATTCCTTGCCATCCACTTTAACCTTGAAGGGAGGCAGGTAGTAGAGCGTGTCGTTGAACGACGTGAGCACATAGCCACGCTGATAGCGTAGCATGTCGTCGTCGGCCTTCTCCGTGGGCATCTCTATGGCTCCGAGAAACTCGATGCCTGCGGGCAGCTGGGCCTCCTGCGGAAACTCGACCTCGGCGTCCTTGCCGGCCGTAGCCGTGACGGTCAGCTGCACATGCTGGCCGATGAGTATCTCGACGGCCGACAGGCTCGACTGCACCTTCACCTGGGCATGCATGGTGGCCGCAGCGATGACAGCCCCAAAAGCATATATGATGCGTCTCATCAAATATCTGTTATCTCTTATCTATTATCTGTTATCTTCTCTGGAACAGTCCCATCATCTGCTTGACGTAGTCCTCGTCGGTGGCGATGGTGACGCTGTCGACGTTCGACTTGGCGAAGGTCTCCTGCAGATCCTGCTGGCGACGGAGCCACTGCTTGTGATAGGATTCACGCAGCCGACGGCTACCGGTATCAATATACTGCTCGAAGCCTGTCTCGGCGTCGACGACCTTCATCAGTCCCACGTCGGGCAGCTCGCGGGCACGCTTGTCATAGACCTGGATGGCCACGACGTCGTGCTTGCGGTTGGCGATGGTCAGCTGCTGCTGGAACGACTGGCGGCTGTAGAAGTCGCTCATGATGAAGGCGGTGCAGCGGCGCTTCGAGACGCCCGTGAGGAACTCGACGGCCTGGGCCACGTCGGTGCGGCGGCTCTCGGCGTGGAAGTCGAGCATCTCGCGGATGATATAGAGGATGTGCTTGCGGCCTTTCTTCGGCGGGATGTACTTCTCCACGCGGTCGCTGAAGAAGATGACACCGATCTGGTCGTTGTTCTGGATGGCCGAGAAGGCCAGCGTGGCGGCAATCTCAGTCACCATGTCGCGCTTCATCTGCCGCTGGGTGCCGAAGTCGAGCGAGCCGCTGACGTCGATGAGCAGCATGACGGTCAGCTCGCGCTCCTCCTCGAACACCTTGACGTAAGGCTTGTTGAAGCGTGCCGTCACGTTCCAGTCGATGTCGCGCACGTCGTCGCCATACTGATACTCGCGCACCTCGGAGAAGGCCATGCCGCGCCCCTTGAAGGCGGAGTGGTACTGACCGGCGAAGATGTTCGAGCTCAGGCCACGCGCCTTGATCTCAATCTTGCGGACTTTCTTGATGATCTCCGCGGTGGCCCCCCCTACGGCCCCCGAGGGGGCTTCTTTAGT
>JAFTGI010000236.1 GCA_017458195.1 Prevotella sp. | reverse complement strand
CGAGGAGTCGATCGACTTCAACGGCAACACGGGCCCCTTCATCCAGTACACCTACGCCCGCATCCGCAGCATTTTAAGAAAAGCCCCCCTTTCGTCCCCCGAGGGGGACACTAGAGAAGCCCCCTCGGGGGCAGTAGGGGGGGCCTCACTTTCAGAGAAGGAAATTGAGCTCATCCAGAAGATGAACGAGTTCCCCGCAGCCGTCGAGCAGGCCGGCAAGGACTACAGCCCCTCGGGCATTGCCAACTACTGCTATGAGCTGACGAAGGTGTTCAACCAGTTCTACCATGACTACTCGATTCTCAACGAGCCCGACGCCCAGAAGCGCCAGGTGCGCCTCGTCCTGGCCCGCAACGTCGCCAAGATCATCCGCACAGGCATGAGCCTGCTCGGCATCGAGGTGCCGGAGAGAATGTAGGAGCCTCCCCCTACCCCCTCCAAAGGGAGGGGGCTTTAAAAAAACAGGAGCCTCCCCCTTCAAAAGGAGGGGGCTTTAAAAACAATTTAGATGAAGTATATTTATGAGACGGCAAATTGTGCCAACTATGATTTGCTGAGGGCTTATGCTGACTATAACATGAGTCACCCCACTGAGGCGGAAACAATAATGTGGGACATTCTCAAGAAGAAAAGCATCGACGGTCATAAGTTCAGGCGCCAGCATATCATTCACGACTACATCGTAGACTTTGTCTGTCTCAAAAAGAAATTAGTCATCGAGATTGATGGTCAATACCATCTGGAAGAAAAACAGATTGTCAAAGACCAAAGCAGGACAGACGATCTGCGCCAAGAAGGATTCACCGTCATCCGCTTCACTAACGAGGAAGTCATCAACAACACTGGAAAGGTCGTCAACAATATCAAAAAAGCGCTCATGGAAATCATAACGCCCCAAACACAATCCCTCAATAAAAAAGTCACCTCCTCAAAGGAAGAAAATAAAAAAGCCCCCTCCCTTTGGAGGGGGTTGGGGGAGGCTTCCCCTGTTGAGAGGGGGTTGGGGGAGGTTATTAGTGACGCATGGGCTGTCGACGCGGCCTGCAGCGGCAATCCCGGGCCGATGGAGTATCAGGGCATCGACCTGGCCACGGGGCAGCGCATCTTCCACTTCGGACCGATGCGCGGCACGAACAACATCGGCGAGTTCCTGGCCATCGTCCATGCGCTGGCCCTCTGCTGGCAGCAGGGATTGACGACGAAGACCATCTACAGCGACTCCTACAACGCCATTCTCTGGGTGAAGAAAAGGCAGTGCAAGACCAAGCTGGAGCGGACGCCCGCGACGGAGCCGCTCTTCCAGATTATCGCCCGCGCCGAGGCTTGGCTCCGCACCCACGACTACCGCAACCCCATCGTAAAGTGGGAGACGCAGAAGTGGGGCGAGGTGCCCGCCGATTTCGGACGGAAATGACGCCCTCTCCAAAAAGTGTATAGTCCGATTAAACAACGTGTATAGCCCGGGTATACAACGTGTATAGCCGGGCTATACACTTTTTTATGTACCCCTGGCGTAAGTGACGATGACGTTGCCGTCGTAGCACTCGCTGCTGACCACGCTGACCGTGGCGGGCAGCTGCGGGGCCCGTGTGCCGTCGCCGACGCAGAGCCGGGTGTTGGTCTCGACGCGGATTTCGTCCCAGAGGCCCTGTATAAGAAAGGACTCCAGCGTCCGGCGGCCACCCTCGACGATGAGCGACTGGATGTTGTGGTGATAGAGCGTCGCCAGGTCCAGCGGATGCCGGCGGTCGACCACCAGGCGCTTCGGGTCGGGGCCCGTCCAGTGGCGCACGTTGAGCTGTGGATGCTCGCGCTCGTCGGTCACGCGGCCCACGAGGATGGCGTCCTCCTCGGCCCGCAGCTTGTGGCTGAGCATCTGCGTGAAGGGCGACGAGATCTGCACGGCGCGGCCGTGGTCTTCGATGAAGCCGTTGGCCGTCCGTGCCCATTTCAGGATAATATAGGGCCGGTGCAGCCGATGGAAGGTGAAGAAACGGCGGTTCAGCGCCCGGCATTCGGCCTCAAGCACCCCCACGGTGACGTCGATGCCGGCCTCATGCAGCTTCGCGATGCCGCGCCCCTGCACCTCGGCGAACTCGTCGATGCAGCCGACGACCACCCGTCGGGCACCTTTCTTTATGATAAGGTCGGCGCAAGGCGGCGTCTTCCCATAATGCGAGCAGGGCTCCAGCGAGACATACATCGTGGCCATGGGCAGCAGCGCCTCATCCTCGGGGCGCACCGAGGCAAAGGCGTTCACCTCAGCATGGCCCTCACCGCAGCGCACATGATAGCCCTCGCCGATAATCCGGTCGCCGACCACTATCACTGCCCCCACCATCGGGTTGGGCTTGGCATTCTGTCGTCCGCAGGCGGCCAGCTGCAGGCATCGCCGCATGTACTGTTCATCAGTTGTCGTCATGTTCATCATCTGTTTAATTTCGATAGGCAAAATTACAAATAATTCCCGACACAGCCAAACGCAGCGAAGATTTTTCGCGAAACCTTTTGGTGTTTCGGGGATTTTTCGTATCTTTGCCGCCGAGATTAGAAAAACAACAGCTATGACAGCAGCAGCAATAAGACTACAGTCCACCCCTATCGGCCCATATATCGGCTTGATGAAAAACATGGATGTCAGAGACATGCAAGCTCTGGTTGACTATATGAATGAAATTATTAGAGAGACTGAAGAAGCCAAGCGAATAGCTGATGACGATTTTTTAGCCAAGAAAATGGCGGAAATAACCATCTCACCAAGAATCAGCAAACTAATAAGTGACACAAGGATAACGCCAGAAGAGGCTTCCGACGAACGCACAAGATACATTTTAGGACTTGACCGTTAATAAAAGTATTCCTTGATACAATGAAGATGGGCATTTTCATCTATGTGCATCTTTTTTTCGTATGCTAATCTTGGCTACATCTGGCGAAAAGTTCCACAACAGCAACGTTACCAAAGAATAAGGGATTTATGTGTCGGAATAGAAATTCTGCCCATGAACGTTGAACAGTTATACGCTGCCCTAAGACAAGAGGTCAAAGACTATGAAGACATGCTTCAGTACCAATGTGCCAAAGCGGCAGGTTGTGATGTAATCGTCACAAACAACACGCAAGACTACCGCGAGTTTTGCACGCTCCCATTTATGTCGACACGTGACTTTCTTCTACAATACTTCCGACAAAAAGGGTAAAGATAATAATACTCCAATAATATTTCCCCGAAACCTTTTGGCGTTTCGGGGATTTTTCGTAATTATGCAGCGTCGCACAAAGGGGCGGGAAGGGCAGCCCGTCAAGGGGCGTCTGGGGCAGAAAATCTGAAAAATATTTGGTGTTTCATCCGCTTATTCGTAACTTTGCAGCCAAGTCTGGGGAACGCGGGCGTCCTCGCCCGTCACAGATGCGGGCGAGGACGCCCGCGCTCCCAGGCAAACAGAAGATAATTATGACCTACAGAGATTTCTGGCAACCGCTGACGGGACGCTATGACGAGAACGAGGCCAAGGCCATCGGACGCATGGTGATGGAGCTGGGCTACGGACTGACGATGACCGACATCCTGTGTCAGCGCGTCGATGACCTGCCCCACGACGAGCTGCTGGCCATGCGACAGCGGCTGGAGGCGGGCGAGCCGGTGCAGTACGTGCTCGGGCTGGCAGAGTTCGGGGGACGGCTGTTCCGCGTGGGCCCCGGCGTGCTCATCCCACGGCCGGAGACCTACGAGCTCTGCCAGTGGATCATCAGCGAACAGCGGGGCGGCGACATGCTCGACATCGGCACGGGCAGCGGCTGCATTGCCTGCACGCTGGCCGCCGGGCTGCCCGAGGCGCGGCTGACGGCGTGGGACCTCAGCGACGCGGCCTTGGCAATGGCCGCCGCGAACGCCAAACGTACCAATGTTCACGTGTCGTTGGTCAGGCAGGATGCCCTCCGTCCGCCCGCCGACCATGGGCTGTGGGACGTCATCGTGAGCAATCCGCCCTATATCTGCCGGAACGAGATGGCGGCGATGGCGACGAACGTGGTTGAGCATGAGCCCCACGAGGCCCTCTTTGTGCCCGACGACGACGCGCTGCTGTTCTACCGCGCCATCGCCAGCTATGCCGTCGAGGCCCTGCGCCCCGACGGACGGCTCTACTTTGAAATCAACCCTCACTATGCCAACGAATTAGAAACGTTGCTGGCCGGATTGGGCCTCACGGACATCGAGACCCGCAACGACCAATTCGGAAAGAAAAGAATGACAAGAGCATGCAAACCAACAACAGGGAAATGACCGGCCAGCAGGCCTTCCAGCGCCTCGCGGCCCTCTGCGCCCGCGGCGAGCACTGCCAGCACGACATGCTGGAGAAGATGCGCCAGTGGGGCGTCAGCGACGACGAGCAGGCCGAGGTGATGGCCCGTCTCGTCGACGGGAAATACGTCGACGACGAGCGCTATGCACGGGCTTTCGTGCGCGACAAGATCATCTATAACAAGTGGGGGCGCCGCAAGGTGGAGCAGGCCCTCTGGGCCAAGCGCATCGACAGCGACATCAGCCAGCGCGTGCTCGACGAGATCGACGACGAGACCTACGTCGGCATCCTGCGCCCCATGCTCCGGCAGAAGCGCCGCTCGACGAAGGCGCAGGGCGAATATGAGCTGACGACGAAGCTCATCAAGTTTGCCATGGGGCGCGGCTTCACGATGGACATCATCAGGCAATGTATCGAGGTGGACGATGAGAGCGAGTTTCCTGACTAAGCTGTTCGACCTCATCGCGCCGCGCCAGTGTGCCTTGTGCGGAGAGCGGCTGTCGGCCTCGGAGTCGGTGGTCTGTGGCCCGTGCCATCTGGCCATGCCCGCCACCGACTATGCCGCCAATCCCTACGACAACCCGATGGCCCGTCTGTTCTGGGGGCAGCTGGCCGTGGAGCGCGTCGCTGCCCCGCTGTTCTATAAGCGCCGGACCGACGTTGCCGTCATGATCCACGACATGAAATACCACCACCAGCCGGGGCTGGCCCGCCGGATGGGCGCCTACACCGCCCGCCAGTTCATGCGCGAGGGCTTTTTCGACGGCATCGACGTGCTGGTGCCCGTACCGCTGACCCGGCGGCGCAAGTGGGAGCGGGGCTATAATCAGAGTCTGGAAATCTGTCGCGGCATCAGCGAGGTGACAGGTATCCCCGTCAACGACAAGGCGGTGAAGCGAGTGACCTTCAGCGGCAGCCAGACCCGGCTGAACATTCAGGAGCGGCGCGAGAACGTGGAGGCGGTCTTCCGGTTGACCGCCCGCGCCGACGAGCTCCACGACCGCCACGTGCTGCTGGTCGACGACGTCGTCACGACCGGTTCGACGATGACGGCCTGCGGTCGCCAGCTCTGTCAGGTGCCGGGCCTGCGGCTGAGCCTCATGTCGCTGGCATTGGTCCAGACCGCCAGGTTTGCCGGGTAGCCCTTCGGCTACAATTAATCATTTCCTCGCGATTTTGATGCGCTTCGCGCAGAAATTAAACAAAATTAGATTCAAAATTTATCAAAATAAACGCCTCTGTTTAATTTTAAACACAATTTTGTTTAATTTCTCGCCGAAGGCGATTCGTTTTTCAAAGAACTTTAGTAACTTTGCACGACAATAAACCAAACTTATCGACATGGATAATATAAAGAAACTGTTCGCATCGAAGTTGCTTGAGGTGGAGGCCGTCAAGCTGCAACCCGAGAACCCGTTCACGTGGGCCAGCGGATGGCGCTCGCCCATCTACACCGACAACCGCAAGACGCTCTCCTACCCCAGCCTGCGCTCGCTGGTGAAGCTGGAGCTCTGTCATCTCATCCAGAGCGAGTTTCCCGAGGCCGAGGCCATTGCCGGCGTAGCCACGGGAGCCATCGCCCAGGGCGCACTGGTGGCCGACGAACTGGGGCTGCCCTACAGCTATGTACGCCCCAAACCGAAGGACCACGGCATGGGCAACCAGATTGAGGGCGAGATTCGCAAGGGCGCCAAGGTGGTGGTCGTCGAGGACCTCATCTCCACGGGCGGCAGCTCGCTGAAGGCCGTGGCCGCCCTGCGCGAATATGGCGTCGAGGTAATCGGCATGGTGGCATCGTTCACCTACGGCTTCCCCGTGGCCGAGGAGGCCTTCCGCGAGGCCGGCGTGCGGCTGCTCACCCTGAGCAACTACGAGGCCGTGCTGGAGCAGGCCGCCCAGACGGGATATATCAAGGAAAGTGACATCGAGGTGCTGGCCCAGTGGCGCCGTAACCCCGCAGAATGGAGGAAAGAGCAATGAGCAAGTTTGAAAGCAGCGTCAAGCAGATACCCTATTCGCAGGAGGCAGTCTATCGCAACATCAGCGACCTCACCAACCTGGAGCGCGTGCGCGACCGCATCCCTGCCGACAAGGTGCAGGACTTCACATTCACACGCGACTCCGTATCAGTGAACGCCCCGATGGTGGGCCAGATTGCCGTGCAGGTCGTGGAGCGCGAGGAGCCCAAGTGCGTCAAGTTCGGCAGCCAGCAGTCGCCCGTGCCCTTCAACGTGTGGATCCAGGTGCTGCCCGTCGACGAGCAGTCGTCGAAGATGAAGCTGACGGTCGACGCCGACATCCCGTTCTTCATGAAGGGCATGATCAGCGGTCCCCTGCAGGAGGGACTTGAGAAGATTGCCGACGCCCTGTCGAAGATCCCCTATGAATAAGCTGTCCGCATGGGTCGTGGCCGCAGTCATGCTGATGGCCTGCGAGACCGACACGAAGTACAACACGCAGTATCCCTGCAACTTCGTGTTCTTCACCAATATTTATCCTACGAGCGCACTCACCAGGGCCGTCAACAACCCTGGCGAGTTCTGCATCGTGGAGCCCGAGACGGTGCAGGGCGTCGTCCATCTGAAGCTGCGCCCCAACCACGGCACGTGGGCGGCCGCCGACCTCGACCTGACCATGCGCACGGCCATCAACAATGAGCGGCTCTCCTACGGCAGCATGGGTGCCGGCCGGGGCCTCATCATCGGCCGCAGCAACTTCTTCGGGCTGAAGGCCTACGACCTGCAGTGCCCCAACTGTCTCGACGAGCTCGGCGCCCCGCGCGCGCCCCTCGACTGGGCCGACGACGGGCGCTACCTGGAGTGTGCCCGCTGCCACCGCGTCTACAATCAGGACAACGACGACGGCACCATCGTCAGCAACGGCAAGAAGGGCGACCACCTGCTCATCCAATACCGCAGCGTCAACTACAACGCGACCGACGGCCGCCTCTACGTTCACAACTGAATGGGGGCGATCTTCTGTTAAAAAATATAAACTGTCGGTAATAATATCTGAATGTTCAACGGCAAAGTACAAACTTTTTAGTACCTTTGCACTCGCTTTTATGGAAACAACGGCCAGCCTCGATGGTGGAATGGTAGACACGAGGGACTTAAAATCCCTTGACCAGGAATGGTTGTGCGGGTTCGAGTCCCGCTCGAGGCACATCACCAAAATCAAAATCAACATTTTCAATAACGTTATGAAAACAAAACAGATTCTTTTGCTGTCGGCTGCTGCTATAGCACTGACATCGTGCTCGGGAAAGCTCGGCGCTCTCTCGGCAGACAACTTTACCGTCAATCCCAATCCGCTGGAGACCCAGGTGGGCGAGGTGCCCGCTACGATCAACGGCGTGTTCCCTGAGAAGTACATGAAGAAGAAGGCCGTCGTGACCGTCACTCCCGAACTGCGCTTCGCCGGCCAGACCGTGAAGGGCCAGAGCGCCACGTTCCAGGGCGAGAAGGTGCAGGGCAACGACCAGACCATCAGCTACAAGGTGGGCGGCCGCTACGCCATGAAGACCAACTTCAAGTATCAGCCCGAGATGCAGAAGAGCGACCTCTACCTGACCTTCGACGCCAAGGTGGGCAAGAAGTCGGTCACCGTGCCCGAGGTGAAGGTTGCCGAGGGTGTCATCGCCACGAGCGAGCTCTACAAGCGCACACTGACCTCGGCTCAGGCCGCTCAGGCTCAGGACGCTTTCCAGCGCATCATCAACAACAAGCAGGAGGCTAACGTGAAGTTCCTCATCGGCCAGGCCAACCTGCGCAAGAGTGAGCTGCAGAACAACTCCGTGCAGGAGTTCGTCCGCCTGCTCAACGAGATTGCCAACGACCAGGAAGGCCTGAAGCTCGACAACATCGAGGTGTCGGCCTATGCATCGCCCGATGGTGGCTACGACATCAACGAGCGTCTGGCCGGCAAGCGCCAGGACGTCGCTGCCGACTACGTGAAGAAGGAGATGAAGAAGGCTAAGGTTGACACCAACCTCGACACCAAGTACACCGCCGAGGACTGGGAAGGCTTCCAGGAGCTCGTCGCCGCCAGCAACATCCAGGACAAGGACGTCATCCTGCGCGTGCTCAGCATGTATCAGGATCCCGAGGAGCGCGAGTCGCAGATCAAGAGCATCTCGAGCGCCTTCCGCGAGCTGGCTGACGGCATCCTGCCCCAGCTGCGCCGTTCGCGCATGACCATCAACTACGAGATCGTCGGTCGCGATGACAATCAGATCAAGGAGCAGCTCGCCAGCGATCCCAAGGAGCTCAGCGTCGAGGAACTGCTCTACGCCGGCAACCTCTATGGCAACGACCTGAACGCTGCTGAGAATGCCTATAAGAAGGCTACTGAGATCTATCCCAACGACGCCCGCGCCTACAACAACGTGGCCATGATCGAGTATGCCAAGGGCAACTACGACGAGGCTATGAACTGGCTGAAGAAGGCTGCCAACGTGAAGAACCTGCCCGAGACCAACGCCAACCTCGGCCTGCTCTCGCTGCTCCAGGGCGACACCCAGACGGCTGAGAACTACATCACAAAGGCCAACGGCGCAAACGGTCTGCAGGAAGTGCTGGGTAACCTCCACCTCGCCCAGGGCAAGTTCGCCCAGGCTGAGCAGGACTTCGGCAAGGTGGCCACTAATTCGGCCGCTCTCGCACAGCTGCTCAACAACAACTATCAGGCTGCTGCACAGACGCTGAAGAACGTCAAGAATGCCGACGGCATCACCGACTACCTCCTGGCCATCGTCAACGCCCGCCAGGGCAACAACAGCGCTGCTGCTCAGGCTCTGAAGGCTGCCATTGCCAAGGATCCTTCGCTGGCCGAATATGCTGCCAAGGACCTCGAGCTCCTGAACGTCAGCAAATAATCAATGAACAAGCTGTTAGGCTACATAACGCTCGCCCTGATTCTGGTTTCATGTGGCAACTCCGGCGGACAATTCCGGCTGGAGGGACACTTCAAGAACTTGAATCAGGGCGAGTTCTATCTTTATAACCTGGAGGAAGGCACTATCGACACCATCACCGCAAAGGACGGCCGCTTCTCCTACGTGAGCATAATCCGCGACACGGTGACCTACTCCCTCCTCTTTCCGAATTTCTCCGAGGTGCCCATTTTTGCCACGCCCGGCGCCAAGGTAAAAATCAATGGTGACGTCTCACACCTGAAAGAGACTGAAATCAGCGGCACAAAGGACAACAGCCTGATGACCTCGTTCCGCCTGCGCACCAGCGACATGATGCCGCCCGAAGTGGTCAGCGAGGCCGAGCGACTGATGCTCGACAAGCCAGGCTCGCCCGTCGCCGTCTATCTGCTGCGCCGCTATTTCCTGCTGGCCCCGACGCCAGACTACCAGAAGTCGTTCCAGCTGTGTGACTCGCTTCTCAAGGCCCAGCCCACGAACATCCCCTTGGTGCGCATCCATCAACAGCTGAAGAGCCTGCGCCATCAGCAAGGCAGCGGCCGTCTGCCACAGTTCAAGGCCGTCAGCACCAAGGGTGACACCATCACCAACCGCCGAATGCAGTCGACCGTCAACGTCATCTATCTCTGGGCCTCGTGGAGCTATGATTCACAGAACACCCTGCGCCAGATACGCCAGTTGCAGAAGGACAACCGCGACAAGGTGGCGGTCGTCAGCATCTGCGTCGACGCCGCGCCTGATGAAGGCCGCCCGATGCTCGAGCGCGACAGCATCACTTGGCCCAACATCTGCGACGGCAAGATGTGGCAGTCGCCCCTGCTTGCCAAATTCGGCATGTCGACCGTCTGCGACAACATCGTCACCGACAAGTCCGGCAACATCGTCGGCCGCAACCTGTCGAGCCAGGATCTTCGCGCCAAGATTGAAGATATGCTAAAATAAATACACATCAAGCCTATGCTGGTAAAGACCTACTGCGCTGCTGTCACGGGGCTCGAAGCCACCACCGTAACTGTTGAAGTGAGCATAGCACATGGCACCAACACTCTTCACATGTCCGGTCTGGCCGACACTGCTGTCCGCGAAAGTATTGACCGCATCCGTGCCGCATTCAGCAACTCTGGATTCCGTTTCCCTTCAGCCGACATCACCATCAACATGGCACCGGCCGACATCCGCAAGGAGGGCAGCGGCTACGACCTGCCGCTCGCCATGGCCATCCTGGCTGCCAGCAGCAAGCTGAACAACGACCTGCTCGACAGCTACATGCTCGTAGGCGAAATCGGCCTTGACGGACGGCTGCTTCCCATCCGGGGCGCACTGCCCATCGCCATCAAGGCGCGTGCCGACAAGTTCAAGGGGCTCATCGTGCCTATCCATAACGTCCGCGAGGCCGCTGTGGTCAACAATCTCAAGGTTTATGGCATGGAGACCATCCTCGACGTCATCAGGTTCCTGAATGGCGAGCCCTACGAAGCGACGTTCATCGACACACGCCGGGAATTCTATGAGCAGCAGAGTCACTACGACGTCGACTTCGCCGATGTACGCGGCCAGGAGAACGTCAAGCGCGCCTTAGAGGTGGCAGCTGCAGGCGGCCACAATCTCATCATGATCGGACCGCCGGGCAGCGGTAAGTCGATGATGGCCAAGCGGTTGCCAAGCATTCTTCCCCCACTCTCACTCAGCGAAAGCCTCGAAACCACTCAAATCCATTCCGTAGCAGGAAAGCTCAGCCGCGACACCAGCCTCATCTCGCAGCGGCCCTTCCGCTCGCCCCACCACACCATCTCGCAGGTGGCACTCGTCGGCGGCGGCACCAATCCGCAGCCTGGCGAGATCTCGCTGGCCCACAACGGGGTCCTTTTCCTCGACGAACTGCCCGAATTCAACCGCACCGTACTCGAAGTGCTCCGCCAGCCCCTTGAGGACCGCCACATCACCATCAGCCGTGCCAAGTACCGCATCGACTATCCCGCCTCCTTCATGTTCGTCGCCTCGATGAACCCCTGCCCCTGCGGCTACTATGGCGACCCCACCCACAAGTGCGTCTGCACCCCCGGTCAGATTCAGCGCTACATGAACAAAATCAGCGGTCCCTTACTCGACCGTATCGACATCCACTGCGAGATTCAGGCCGTGCCCTTTGCCGAACTCTCTAAGATGCAGCCTGGCGAACCCAGCGAAAAAATCCGCGAGCGTGTCATCCGCGCCCGCCAGATACAGGAAGAACGTTTCCGCAATCACAAGGGCATCCACTGCAACGCCCAGATGACCGAGCGCATGCTCCACGAATTTGCTGAGCCCGACGCCCAAAGCCTCGACATGCTCCGCATGGCCATGGAGCGCCTGAAGCTCTCCGCCCGTGCCTACAGCCGCATCCTCAAGGTTGCCCGCACCATCGCCGACCTCGCCGGCTCAGAGAAAGTGCAATCCATGCACATCGCCGAAGCCATCGGCTACCGCAACCTTGATAGAGGCGACTGGGCGGAGAGAGGGATATAATATTTGATAAACATATAGATAGCGATGAATAAAGATAAAGAGTTTTGGGATGCAAAAAAGATATTGCAAGAATATATACTGTTTGCGGACGAGAAAGGCTCCATTAGATATGCATACCCTTCTGGCAGATTGGAAGCTTTAGAAACAGCTTTGCGTGCTTATGGGAAACAAGCATGCTTCTCATATCAAGGGTGTCGAGGTTTAATTAGTCCAACGTGTTCCGAAGAAAAAAGAGCTGTTCTTGGTTCAATATTGCTACACTACATTGACGATGAATACATGAGGAAATACATTGAGCATTTTCTGTCGTCAACAAATAACACAGAAGACAGAGCATATTTGTTTGAGATATTCTTTCAATATAAGAAGAGACTATACTCATTAGAGCATATTTGGTCTGGAGTAATGGAATGCTCTCCTGCCATTCATTTAGGCATTATGACAACAAGCAATCTTACCAAGAGCTATTTGGAAGAGGTGACTGATATGGTTGACAGAATTCTTATCTTATTAATGGGCGATGATTATGATAGAACCATCTAAGCAGATTAGGAAGTTAATGTTTAGGTAATATATATTAAGGTATGACTAAGTTCAATCAGATAAAACTCTTTGAAGAGAAAAAGGTTCGCGCCGTGTATGATGACGTGGAGGAGAAGTGGTATTTCTCTATAGTTGATGTCGTAGCGGTATTAACGGATAGTCCCAATCCGAGAAACTACTGGAAAGTGCTGAAGCACAGATTAAAGAACGAAGGCAATGAAACGGTTACAAATTGTAACCAGTTGAAATTGCAGGCCGAAGACGGTAAGATGCGTAAGACGGATGTCGCTGATACAGAGCAACTTTTCCGACTTATCCAGTCCATTCCATCGCCAAAGGCAGAACCATTCAAGCAATGGATGGCTCTGGTGGCAGCTCAACGCCTTGACCAGATGCAAGACCCAGAACTTGGAATACAACAGGCATTGGCGGACTACAAGCGGCTGGGCTATTCCGATAATTGGATTAACCAAAGACTGAAATCTATAGAGATACGCAAAGACCTGACTGACGAGTGGAAGCGCAGGGGACTGGAAGAAGGAGTACAGTTTGCCACGCTGACGGACATCATCTATCATACTTGGGCAGGCATGACTGCACGGGAATACAAGAAGTTCAAAGGGCTGAAGAAAGAGAACCTGCGTGACAACATGACCAATCGCGAACTGGTGATGAATATGCTGGCAGAGCTGTCCACCAAGGAAATCTCAGAAAGTCAAGACCCTAAGACATTTGGCGACCACATGGATGTCGCCCGCCAAGGTGGAGAGATTGCCCGCAATGCTCGTATGGAACTTGAAGCCAAGACCGGAAAACCTGTAGTGTCGCCGATGAATGCCAAGGATGGGCTATTGTTGAATAAGAAGAAAGGCATGCTTAAAGATGAGGACGATTCAAAACCTGAGTAAGATACGGGGTTATATAATCTCCGGCAGTATCGACATCCACTGCGAGATTCAGGCCGTGCCCTTTGCCGAGCTCTCGAAGATGCAGCCCGGCGAACCCAGTGAAGCCATCGGCTACCGCAACCTTGACCGCGGCGACTGGGCTGAAAGAGGAATATAAAAGACTTACTCAGCTTTCTAATGGTCAATCTTCGAATCAATCTATACGAGAATGATATGAAGGCAAGAATTAAAACCACCGACTGGAATGGCCAAAGTTCGTCGAAGATAGTTACCATAGAAAAATCTGACTATAAGGGAGTAATTGAAAAAAGTATTAATGCACTTCTCAAAGCAACTGCCGCATATCAAGGAATATCGGACCAGTCCGAATAACCGGTTGAAACAAAACGGTCCTTCTCTGTCGGAGAAGCGGTCCTTCTCGAGTCAAGAAACGGTGCTTCTCGAGTCAAGAAGCGGTGCTTCTCGAGACCAATATAGGGGTATATTGGTTCCGAAAAGCACCGTTTTGTAATCAAAGTGACGTTGATTTGCCAGTTGAGAACCGCATCTTCTGCAACCGGCTTTTCGGACTGAGCCGTAAAAATCCACATATCTTTATCGGAAAATTCCAATAAGAAAAAATCAACGAAAGTCAAGAACTATATCCATAACGGGGAGAACGAGATAATCAATTCTACTATTAACGACGTCATGTCGGTCAGATGTTGATGCCGAAATCGTGCTTGACGGCGTTCATGACGAAGGTGCTCTCGAGCGAGCCGAGGGAGTCGATGGTGCCGAGCTTGTTGATGACGAACTCCTGATATTGCTTCATGTCGCGCGCATGAACTTTTAATATATAGTCGAAGTTACCGCTGGTGTTGTAGCACTCGGTGACTTCGGCTATCTGTTTAATGCGCATCTCGAAGTCGGCGGCAATGTCGCGGTTCATGTGGCGCAGCTTCACGTGGCAGAAGACGATCAGCCCGCGGTCGAGCTTCTCGGCGTCGAGCACGGCCACGTAGCGGCGGATGAACCCCTGCCGCTCCAGTCGTTTCTGGCGCTCAAAGACGGGCGTCGGAGTCAGGTTGACGGCAGCTGCGAGCTCCTTGGTGGTCAGTTTTGCGTCGTTTTGCAGGGTCCGGAGGATCTGCAGGTCGGTTTGGTCGAGCTGTTCCATACGTTTGGCTTGGAAAATTATTCTGTCAAGACATCGTCAGAGCGGTCTATTCAGACGTTTATTTTGCTTTCGCGTGCAAAGTTAGCTATTTTTTCCGAACTTTCAAAAACATTTGGTAGATATTTCTAAAGTTTGTAACTTTGCACCCAGAAAACCAACCAAAAAAATTAAAAGATATGGCACAGAAAAAATTGCATTTCGAGACCCTTCAACTTCACGTAGGACAAGAGCAGCCCGACCCCGCTACCGACGCGCGCGCCGTGCCCATCTATCAGACCACCAGCTACGTGTTCCGTAATTCACAGCATGCAGCCGACCGCTTCGGTCTGCGCGACCCGGGCAACATCTACGGCCGACTGACCAACTCGACCCAAGGTGTCTTCGAGGACCGCGTGGCAGCCCTCGAGGGTGGCGTGGCCGGACTGGCCGTCGCCTCGGGCGCCGCTGCCGCCACGTATGCCCTGCAGAACATCGCCCAGGCCGGCGACCACGTCGTGGCTGCCGACAACCTCTACGGCGGTTCGTTCAACCTCATCACCCACACGCTGACGACGCAGGGCATCACCAACACCATCGTCAACGTGAACGACCTCGAGGCCCTCGAAGCCGCCATCCAGCCCAACACGAAGGCCGTCTTCGTCGAGACCTTCGGTAATCCGAACAGCGACGTGACCAACCTCGACGGCGTGGCTGCCGTGGCCCATCGCCACAACGTCCCCCTCATCGTCGACAACACCTTCGGCACGCCCTACCTCATCCGTCCCATCGAGCACGGCGCCGACGTGGTGTTCCATTCGGCCACGAAGTTCCTCGGCGGCCACGGTTCGTCACTCGGAGGCGTCATCGTCGACGGCGGCACCTTCGACTGGAAGGCTAATGCCGACAAGTTCCCCACACTGGCCAAGCCCGACCCGTCGTACCACGGCGCCGTCTTCGCCGACGTGGCCGGTGCCGCCGCCTTCGTGACGCGCATCCGTGCCGTCATCCTGCGCGACACCGGCGCCGCCATCTCGCCCTTCAACGCCTGGATCCTGCTGCAAGGCCTCGAGACGCTGTCGCTGCGCGTGGAGCGCCACGTCGAGAACGCCATCAAGGTGGTCAACTTCCTGGCCAAGCACCCCAAGGTGGCCAAGGTCAACCACCCCTCGCTGCCCTCGCATCCCGACCATGAGCTCTACAAGCAGTACTTCCCGCAGGGCGGCGGCTCGATCTTCACCTTCGAGATCAAGGGCGGTCAGGAGGAGGCCTGGCGCTTCATCGACGCCCTCCAGATCTTCTCGCTGCTGGCCAACGTGGCCGACGTGAAGAGCCTCGTCATCCATCCTTACACGACGACCCACTCGCAGATGTCGCCCGAGGAACTCGCCGAGCAGCACATCACGCCCTCGACCGTGCGCCTCTCCATCGGCACCGAGCACATCGACGACATCATCGACGACCTCTCGCAGGCGCTCGACAAGGTTTAGTAACCTGAGTATAAACTAAGGAAAGAAATTTCCGTAATTACCATAATTATTTGAGGTAGCCACCCGGCGCAGCTGTCATTATGGTAATTACGGGAATTTCTTTCTTTTTTTGACCGCACCCTCATTTCATTTGTTCAGCGTGCAAAGATAGTCAGCCCTTTTTGACGGATATTCCAAAATTATTTCGTAACTTTGCGGTCTAAATAAACTAACTGCTAATGAAACAATGAAAAGGAAACTGTTCGTCATCATGCTTTTGCTGTCAGCCGGACTGACGGTCAAGGCACAGTCAAACGTCACGGCCACGCTGAGCAGCAACCGCGAGGCCACGCTGAAGAACGGCGTCGTCACGCTGCACATCGGCTCCAACGGGCGGGCCGACCAGCTGACCTACAAGGGCATCAACCTACTGGGCAGCGCCGGCATCTACTTCGACTACACCTGCAAGGGGCCCGGCAACAAGGCCCTCAACCCCGGCAAGGCGGAGATTGTGCGCCAGACCGACGACTACGCGGAGGTGCTCTACACCAACACCAGCGACGACCTGCGCTGGCAGCAGGGCTACATCATGCGTAAGGGCGTGAACGGCATCTACGTCTATGTCATTGCCAACGGCACCGCCACGTCGGGCGACCTGCAGTTGCAGGAGGCTCGCGTCTGTACCCGCCTGAACGCCTCGATGCTCAATGGCTACGTGGACGACTCGATGCGGGGAATGATTCCCTCGAACAGCGAGATGACCGCCGTGGAGAACGGCTCGTCGAGCAATCCCGCCTACGTGCAGGATGCCACCTACCAGATGGCTGACGGCAGCATCTACACCAAGTACAACTGGGCCAACTACGTGGTGCTCGACAGCGTGCACGGTCTGATACACACTAATCAGAAGGTGGGTCTGTGGAATATTGCCTGCTCGCACGAGTGGATGCCCGGGGGCCCGATGAAGCAGGAGCTGACGGTGCACGCCACGGGCAAGTCGCCCATCACCATCCAGATGCTGCAGGGCGAGCATCTCGGCTCGGCATCGCAGTATTACCAGGAGGGCGAGCGCAAGCTCTACGGGCCCTTCTTCATCTACCTGAACTATTCGGCCGACAAAGACCCTGAGGCGCTCATCGCCGACGCGAAGCGCGAGGCCCACGAGCAGCAACAGCAGTGGCCCTTCGAGTGGTTCGAGAACGACCTGTATCCGCTGGACCGCGCCACGGTGAGCGGGCGCATCAACGTGACGACGGGTCAGGCGTGCGACTCCATCCAGGTGGTGCTGGCTGAGCCCGACGCCGAACTGATGGATCAGGGCAAGGACTACATGTTCTGGGCGCTGACCGACCGCGAGGGCCGTTTTACTATAAATAATGTACGCAAAGGCAGCTACGCCTTGCGGGCCTATGCCACGAAGGGCGACGTCACCGACGAACTGCAGGTGAAGGACATCGTGGTCAGCGATGAGCAGACCGACCTGGGCACCATCGACTGGACGCCCGCCTGCTATGAACACAAGGTGCTGCAGATCGGACAGAACAACCGCCTCAGCGACGGCTACCGGCTGAGCGACCATGCCCGTGCCTACGGCCTCTGGGAGGAGGTGCCCGCCAGCCTGACCTTCACCGCAGGTGAGAGCACCGAAAGCGAAGACTGGTACTACGCCCAGTGCAAGAACGGCACGTGGACAGTCCTTTTCGACTGCCCTCAGACGTACACGGGGCTCGGCCATCTGACCATCTCGGCCGCCGGCGTGACCAACTCGCCCAAGCTGGCCGTCAGCCTCAACGGACACAAGATTACCGACTGGGCACCGTCGCCCAACGACGCGAGCATCTATCGCAGCGCCGTGCTGGGTGGCCGCCATCATCTGCTGACGAAGACGTTCCAGGCCAGCTATCTGAAGCAGGGCCGTAACACGCTGACGCTCACCATGAGCGGCATCGGCAAGAACGGCGGCATCATGTACGACTGTCTGAAGCTGGAGGCGGGCGACGTCGTCACCTCGGCCATCGACGACAGCCGTCTGGACGCCTCGGCCCCGTCGGTGCTGCGCGTCTACACGCTGAGCGGCCGTCTCGTGGGTGTATATCAGTCGCTGGCCGACCTTGCGCTGCCCCGCGGCATCTACGTCTACCGGCTGACGGCAGGCGGAAAGACCGAAACTGGGAAAATCATGAAATAGCGTATGCAGAAAAGAATGTTACTGATGGCCGCCTGCCTGTCGGTCATGGCGGCGACGGCACAAGACTACAAGGTGCCCGTGTCTGAGGCGCATGAGCCCATGCAGACGGGACGGTTTGAACCCACGTGGGAGTCGCTCAGGCTGTATGAGGCGCCCGAGTGGTTCCGCAATGCGAAGTTCGGCATCTGGGCCCACTGGGGACCGCAGTGCGTCGAGGGCTCAGGCGACTGGATGGCCCGCAGCATGTATCAGGAGGGCAGCAGTGCCTATAAGTACCACGTGGAGCACTATGGCCACCCCTCGGAGTTCGGTTTCAAGGACATCCTGCCGCTGTTCAAGGCCGAGCGGTGGAACGCTGACTCGCTGGTGAGCTATTACAAGTCGCTCGGTGCGCAGTATTTCTTTGCCTTAGGCAACCACCACGACAACTTCGACCTGTGGGACTCGAAGTACCAGCCATGGAACTCGAAGAACATCGGGCCGCGGCGCGACATCCTGGCCGAGTGGGCCGCTGCGGCACGCAAGGCGGGGCTCCCCTTCGGTGTCAGCCTGCATGCCGACCACGCCTGGACGTGGTATGAGCCGGCACAGCGCTACGACCGCAGCGGCGACAAGATGGGCGTGCCCTACGACGGCCGGCTGACAAAGGCCGACGGCAAGGGCAAGTGGTGGGAAGGACTGGACCCGCAGATGCTCTATCAGCAGGATCACCCGCTGAGCCAGGGCTCCTGGGCCGACGGGATGATTCACCGTCAGTGGGGCTGGGAGAACGGGGCCGCCCAGCCCTCAGAGGCGTTTGTGACGAATTTCTACGACCGCACGCTCGACGTCATCAACCGCTACTCGCCCGACCTGCTCTACTTCGACGTGACCGTCCTGCCGTTCTATCCCCTCAGCGACGCCGGTCTGAAGATTGCCGCCCACTTCTACAACCGCAACATCGCCCAGCACAACGGCAAGCTGGAGGCCGTGCTCTTCGGCAAGATCCTCAACGACCAGCAGCGCCAGGCGATGGTGTGGGACGTGGAGCGCGGCGCCCCCAACCAGATTCTCGACGAGCCGTGGCAGTCGTGCTCGTGCATCGGCGGCTGGCACTACAACACCGCCATCTACGAAGGCAACCGCTACAAGTCGGCCGCAACGGTCGTCAAGCTGCTCTGCGACGTGGTGTCGAAAAATGGCAACCTGCTGCTGAGCGTGCCCCTGCGCGCCGACGGCACGTTCGATGAGAAGGAGAAAGCCATTCTCGATGAGTTTGGCTCATGGATGAGGCAGAACAGCGAGGCCATCATCGGCACCCGTCCCTGGACGACGTTCGGCGAGGGCCCCATCGCCGACAGCGACATCAAGCTCAACGCACAGGGCTTCAACGAGGGCGCCTACGCCAAGGCCGGGGCCGACGAGATTCGCTTCACCACCAAGGGCCGGGCGCTCTATGCCATCGCACTGGCCTGGCCCGACGACGCCCGGCTGACCATCCGGTCGCTGGCAACGGGAGGTCAGCGCGTGAAAAGCGTGCAACTGCTGGGCCACGGCCGCATTCCGTTCCGGCAGACGGCCGACGGTCTGACGGTCAGTCTGCCCGCCGTGCCGACTAACGGCATAGCCCCCGTTCTGAAGCTGACGCTCAGCCGCAACTGAAGGGGCCCGATTTTGGGTTTTTTGTCATAAAATGGCGCTTCTTGACGGTAATATACCCCTATATTACTTTCAAGAAGCGCCATTTCTCGTTTTGAAGATAAGATATTTTAGCACGGTAAATTTGGCCATGTCGTAAGTTATTATTACATTTGCACATTCTAAGGAACACGACATGACGACATACCACATCACGGCACCTCGGCAGCTGCACGCCGACATCCAGTTGCCGGCATCGAAGAGCATCTCAAACCGCGCGCTCATCATCCATGCGCTCTCGGGCGGCGGCGAACTGCCCTCGAACCTGAGCGACTGCGACGACACGGAGGTCATCATCAGGGCCCTGAGCGACATGCCTGAGACCATCGACATCGGCGCCGCAGGCACGGCCATGCGCTTCATGACGGCCCTGCTGGCTGCCACGGAGCGCGGCACGCACACGCTGACGGGCACCGAACGCATGCGCCACCGCCCCATCCGCCTGCTCGTCGACGCCCTGCGGCGCCTGGGGGCCGACATCAGCTACGCCGGTGAGGAGGGCTTCCCCCCGCTGCGCATCAGCGGCCGGCGGCTCGAGGGCGGCCCGGTGGAGATTGCCGGCAACATCTCGTCGCAATTCATCTCGGCGCTGCTCATGATCGGGCCGATGCTGGAGCGCGGACTGACGCTGCGGCTGACGGGCGAGATCATCTCGCGGCCCTACATCGACCTGACGCTCTGGACGATGCGCGAGTTCGGCGCCGACGCCGAATGGACCGACGTCGACACGATCAGCGTCGCCCCCCGACCCTATCGGCCACGGCCCTACCTGATTGAGAACGACTGGAGCGCCGCCAGCTACTGGTACGAGATGGTGGCCCTCGCGGAGGACCCGGAGGCCGAGGTGCGGCTCCACGGCCTCATGGACGGCTCGAAGCAGGGCGACTCGTCGGTGCGCTATCTGTTCAGCCTGCTGGGCGTACGCACCACGTTTGAGTCGAAGGAGCCCGGGCGGCCTACGACGGTGACGCTGCGCAAGAACGGCCACTGCGTGCCTCGGCTGGAGTACGACTTCGTCAATGCGCCCGACCTGGCCCAGACGTTCGTCGTCACCTGCTGTGCCCTCGGCGTGCCCTTCCGCTTCACCGGCCTGCACACGCTGCGCATCAAGGAGACCGACCGCATCCAGGCCCTTAAGACGGAGCTGCTGAAGCTGGGCTACGTCATCGAATCCCGCGGCGACAGCGAGCTCAGCTGGGACGGCAACGCTGACCTCTCGCCTCTCACTTTTCCCCCCTCACCTATCGCGACCTACAAGGACCACCGCATGGCCCTCAGCTTCGCCCCGCTGGCCCTGTGCCGTCCCATCGCCATCAGCGACCCGCAGGTAGTCACGAAGTCCTACCCCCGCTTCTGGGACGACCTCCAGTCCGCCGCATTTGAAATACATAATTCTTAATTCATAACTCATAATCGGCGAAGCCGACAACTCTAAATTCTAAACTCTAAATTCTAAATTCGAAATGCAATTCGCATTCATCTGTGTTGTATCGCTCGCCGCGCTCGGCCTCGTGGCTGCCCTGGCCTCCATGCTGACCAAGGGTGGCACCGACGCGCCCGTCGTGGAGGCCCATGACTGTGCCTCATGCGCCTCGGTAGCCACGGGCGAATGCAAGATTGGCTGTCTTATCGAGGAGAAAAAGCGCCGCGAAGGCAATAAATCGGCTGAATCGTAGTTTTATTATATGATGAAAAAGGCCCTTTACGTCATAATTGCTATTGCCGCTGCATTTGCAACGGCCGGCTGCTCCTCGCACAAAAACACGTCGAAGAGCCGCGCATGGCAGTCGTTTACGGCCAAATACAACACCTACTACAACGGATCGCAGGCCTATATCGACGGCTCGCTCGAGAAGGAAAAGGGCAACAAGGACAACTACACCGAGATGCTGCCCCTCTTCACCGTGGGCAACAAGAACAGCCGACAGCTGGGCAAGGGCAATTTTGAGCGCACCGTGGAGAAGATGGAGAAGACCATCAAGCAGCACAGCATCAAGGCGAAGCCCGAATGGAACAAGAGCCGGCGCAAGACGCAGAAGGACATCGAGTGGCTCTCGCGCCGCGAATACAACCCCTTCCTCTGGAAGGCATGGCTCATGCTCGGCCAGGCCCAGTTCCAGAAGGGCGACTTCGACGAGGCGGCCGCCACGTTTGCCTACATGAGCCGCCTCTATCAGACGCAGCCCATGCAGAACGGCATCGCACGCGCCTGGCTGGCACGCTGCTACACGGAGCTCGACTGGCTCTACGACGCTGAGGACGTGATGCGCAACATGAGCCGCGACTCCATCCACTACCGCGCCAAGACGGAGTGGGACCGCACCTATGCCAACTACTACCTGCGCAACGGCGAACTGGAGCGGGCCCTACCCTATCTGCGGCAGGCCATCAAGCACGAGAAGCGTAAGACGCAGAAGGCCCGCGAGTGGTTTCTCATGGGCCAGGTGCAGAGCGCTCTCGGATGGTCGCAGCCAGCCTACAAGTCGTTCCAGAAGGTGGTCAAGCAGAATCCCCCCTACGAGCTGGAGTTCAACGCCCGCATCGCGCAAAGCGAGGTGATGGCCCATTCGGGCTCGAAGGCCACGGCCCGCAAGATGATCAGCCGTCTGAAGCGCATGGCACGCTCAGACAACAACAAGGATTATCTTGACCAGGTCTACTATGCCATCGGCAACATCCACCTCTCGCTGAAGGACACCACCGAGGCCATCGCCGCCTACGAGAAGGGCAACGAGAAGGCCACCCGCTCGGGCATCGAGAAGGGCGTGCTGCTGCTCCGACTGGGCGACCTCTACTGGGAACTGGAGAAATACAACGACGCACAGCGATGCTACGGCGAGGCCATCGGTCTGCTCGACAAGGACCGCCCCGACTACGAGGAGCTCAGCCACCGCTCGAAGGTGCTCGACGAGCTCGTGCCCTACACCGACGCCGTCCACCTGCAGGACTCGCTGCAGGAACTGGCCAAGATGCCGGAGAAGGAGCGTCTGGAGGCCATCGACCGCGTCATCGAGGCACTGAAGAAGAAGGAGAAGGAGGAGCGCGACAAGCAGCGTGAGGCCGAGGTGGAGGCTGCCCAGCAGAAGCAGGGTGCCGTCGGCAACCGCAACCAGCCCGCCCTGCAGCAGAATCCCGCGCAGTCGAAGGACGGCTCATGGTACTTCTACAACCCAATGACCGTCAACCAGGGTAAGCAGACCTTCCAGAAACAGTGGGGCAAGCGCGAGAACGTCGACGACTGGCAGCGCAACAACCGCACCGTGGTCAATCTTGCACAGACCGATGGTTCTGACGCTGAAAATGCCGAAGCCCTCCTCGACAGCCTCCAGACCGCCGACACTGTGTCCGGCGATTCCGTCGCCGGATCCTCCGAGGAAACCGACACCCTGGCCAACGACCCGCACAACCGCGAGTACTACCTCGCCCAGATCCCCTTCACCGAGGAGGCCGTCGAGGCCAGCAACGTCATCATCAAGGATGGTCTCTACAACTCGGGCGTCATCTTCAAGGACAAGCTCGAAAACCTGCCCCTGGCCGAGAAGCAGCTGCAGAGGCTCACCAGCCAGTATCCTGACTATGAGCAGATGGACCTCGTCTGGTATCACCTGTTCCTGCTCTATTCACGCATGGGGCGCCACGACGTCGCGGCCACGTGCATCGACAGCCTGAAGACGTCGTTCCCCGACAGCGAGTGGACAACCCTGCTCAGCGACCCCTACTTCGCTGAGAACCAGCGCTTCGGCGAGCACATCGAGGACTCCATCTACGGCGCCACCTACGATGCCTTCAAGAAGGATCAGCACGACGCCATCGCGGCCAACGCCCGACTATCCGAGGAGCGCTTCCCACTGGGCGAGAACCGGCCTAAGTTCCTGTTCATCCATGGCCTCAGCCTGCTCAACCAGGGCGACGCCCTCGGCTGCGTGGAGAAGCTGAAGACGGTCGTCGAGAAGTATCCGCAGAGCGAGGTCACCGAGCTGGCCGGCATGATCATCAAGGGCGTGCAGGAGGGCCGACAGCTCTATGGCGGCACCTTCGACCTCGACGACATCTGGAACCGCCGCGACCTGACGCTCGCCCAGGACTCCACGTCGACTGACACGCTCTCGGTCGACCGCGACGTGCCCTTCCTCTTCCTCATCGTCTATCAGCCTGACTCCGTCAACGAGAACCAGCTGCTCTACGAGATGGCGCGCTTCAACTTCTCGAATTTCCTTGTGCGCAACTTCGACCTCAACATCGAGCGCATGCAAGGCGCCAACCGCATGGCCATCAGCGGATTCCTCAACTACGACGAGGCACGCCAGTATGCCAACCAGCTCTATGCAGCCGAGGCCATGAAGCTGTTGCTCAAGCCATGCCGGTCGCTCATCATCAGCGACCACAACCTCGCCCTCATCGGCACGCGCTACAGCTACAAGGACTACGATGAATTCTACGACCGTTTCTTCCAGCCACTGAAGATCAGCGACGAGGAGCTGCTGCAGATTCCCGAGGCCATCGAGCAGCCCGAGGAGCCCGACGACGAGACCGCCGAGCCCGGCGACGACGACGCTCCGCAGCCTGCCAACAACAACTCCGTCGACGATTTCTTCGACGACCTCTTTTAACTCAACTCTCAACTCAATATGACGACAAACGGACAACTACTCTGGGTGGACGACGAGATGGAACTGCTCAAGGCTCACATCATCTTTCTTCAGAAGAAAGGCTACGAGGTGACCTGCGTGTCAAACGGCACTGACGCCATCGACCTCTGCGAGGAGCGATCATTCGACCTGGTGCTGCTCGACGAGCAGATGCCGGGCCTCAGCGGATTGGAGACGCTGCAGCGCATCAAGCAGATTGCGCCGGCCACGCCCGTAGTGATGGTGACAAAAAGTGAGGAGGAGAACATCATGGAGCAGGCCATCGGACAGAAGATTGCCGACTACCTGATCAAGCCCGTCAACCCGAACCAGATCCTGCTGACGCTGAAGAAGAACATCCACCGCCGCGAGATCGAGACGGAGGTGACGCAGAGCCAGTATCAGCAGCAGTTCCAGTCGCTGGCCATGCAGATCATGGACTGCCGCACCTGGGACGACTGGAAGCAGGTCTACCGCCAGCTCGTCCACTGGGAGCTGCAGCTGTCGTCGACCGACTCGTCCTCGATGACCGAGATGCTGGCCATGCAGAAAGAGGAAGCCAACCTGGGCTTTGCGAAATACATCAAGAAGAACTATCTCGACTGGGTCAAGGGCGGCGAGGCCCCGCTGCTCTCCCATCGCATCTTCAAGGAGAAGGTGTTCCCACTGCTCAATCAGGGCGAGAAGGTGTTCCTCGTCGTCATGGACAACTTCCGCTACGACCAGTGGCGCATGCTGGCACAGGAGATCGGCGACCAGTTCGACATCGACGAGGACCTCTACTGCTCAATCCTGCCGACGGCCACCCAGTACGCCCGCAACGCCATCTTCTCGGGCCTCATGCCGCGACAGGTGGCCGAAATGTTCCCTGACCTATGGGTCGACGAGGACGAGGAGGAGGGCAAGAACCTCAACGAGGCGCCGCTCATCCAGACGCAGCTCGACCGCTACCGCCGCCACGACTCTTTCTCCTATCACAAGATCAATACGTCGGCCGAGGCTGAGAAGTTCATGCAGCAGCTGGGCAACCTGAACCGCTACGACCTGAACGTCGTGGTGTTCAATTTCATCGACATGCTGTCGCATGCACGCACCGAGAGCCGCATGGTACGCGAGCTGGCCAACAACGAGTCGGCCTACCGCTCCATCACCCTCTCGTGGCTGCGCCATTCCGTGATTGCCGACTTCTTCCGCACGCTGGCCATGACCGACTGCCGCGTCATCGTCACCACCGACCATGGCTCCATCCGCTGCACCAAGCCCGTCAAGATCGTGGGCGACCGCAACACGAACACCAACCTCCGCTACAAGTTGGGCAAGAATCTCGGCTACGACTCCAAGGACCTCTACGTCATCAAGAACCCGCAGGAGGCCCAGCTGCCGCAGCCAAACCTCTCGACGAGCTACGTCTTTGCCACGGGCGATTCATTCTTCGCCTACCCCAACAACTACAACTATTACGTCAGTTACTATCGCGACACTTTCCAGCACGGCGGCATCTCAATGGAGGAAATGATCATCCCCATCATCACCATGACCGGAAAGCGCAGGTAAGTCGAAATTCGAAATCCCGAAAACGGAATCCCGAAATACCGGAATCCCGGAATAACGAGAAAAAAAAGAAAGAAATGACCATCAAAATAGAAAACCTCGAAGGAATCGCCGAGGCCGCCCGCTCGTTCATCGCCCAAATCGGCGACCGCCGCGTCTTTGCCTTCTACGGCACCATGGGCGCCGGCAAGACAACATTCATCAAAGCCATCTGCGAAGCCCTCGGCGTCGAGGACGTCATCACCTCGCCGACCTTTGCCATCGTCAACGAATACGAGATCAGTGGAAACGAATCACTTAAAGTCTTCCACTTCGACTTCTATCGCATCAAACGTCTGGAAGAAGTTTACGACATGGGCTACGAGGACTATTTCTACTCCGGCGCACTGTGCTTCATCGAATGGCCGGAGCTCATTGAGCCGCTGCTGCCCGTCGATGCCGTACGCGTCAGCATCGACGAGCAGCCCGACGGCTCGCGACTGGTCAGCATCACTTAGCACTCAACGCCGCATCTTTTCCAAGATACCTTCTTATTTGGCCATCAGTTTACGCGTGAAGTTCACGTCGCCGCTGAACACCTTGACGATGAGCAGCTGGCGCCCGACGCTGCCGACGCTCAGCTCGGCATGCAGCCCGTCCGTTGAGTCAACATCCTGCCGGGCAAGCACCTTGCCGGTGAGGTCGCAGACGGTGACGATGCCCGTAGTGCTGAGTCTTGACGACAGGCAGTCGACGATGACCGTGCCGTCGTGGTAGTAGCACCCCAGGTGCTCGCTTCCGGGAACGGCGCCGATGCCTTCGACGTCGTCGTCAGCATCCATGAAGCCCACGTGCAGGCGGCTCTGAGCGTCCTTAAAGAAATAGGTGACGTTCTGCTCGCTCCACACGCCGGCCGAGTTCTGATACATCACGTGGAAGGCATGCTGTCCCTCGGCATAGTCGTTGGGACTGAGATAATAATTCTTCACGATGGTGCTTTCCAAGGTGTTCAGACCCGATACTGGCGGGTCGTTGTCGTCAAGCCAGATGGACTGATTGGCCATGTGGACCGAAGCGCGGCTGTTGTACATCTTGGTAATCAGCACGGCCGCCTCCTCCACGGGTCCGTCGAGCCCCCCTCGCGAAGCGCGCCAGTGCAGGCGGTGCATGCCCATCGATGCTGGCGGGAGCTGAAGGTCGGCAATGATCTCGCTGCCAAACGCCGATGCATGCGTGGTTGATACTGAGCGGCGGTTGGCATAATCATCGTCAAGCCAATAGATCAGCCTGCCCGATTCTGCGGCGATGGGCAGACGCAGGATGTGGGCAGTGTAGATCTGGCTACTGTGACTCGATCCTGCAGCAATGCGCATGCTCAGCTTGTGGAAGCCAATGGGAAACGCCGACAGGTCGAGATCGAACGTCTGGGGTTTGTCGTTGGCAATGCTGATGGCTTTGTTGGCGCGGGTGTCCAGGTCGTCGTCAAACCAGTATTCCAGCACGGCATCGCCCGACCCTTCGGGCATGCGGAGCACATAGGTCGTGTAGACGGGACTGTAGTTGCCGCCGTGGGCACACACACGGATGTTCAGCCGATGCACGCCCAAGGGGAAACGGTCGATGTCGGAGAGGTCAAGGCTCAACGCCTGCACCTCGTCCGTCTCAATGTCGATGGGCACAGTCAGCCTACGGGCCTCGCCATCGTCAAACCAATATTCGAGCACAGTGTTGTCAGTGGCATCATACTTGAAGAATGCGGCCGACGTGACGGGGCTATGCCCGTCTGGCAAGAGGCCCCTCGCACGGATGTAGATGGTGTGGAAGCCCTGCGACAACTGTTTGACATTGACGTTGTTCTTGTATGTCCCCGCGGCGCTGGGCGCAGATATGTTGACCTTGTCGCGGTAGTTGCCGTCAAACCAGTATTCCAGTCCCGGCTGTGCCTGCACTGTCAGGAAGCAGAGCAGCGCCAGAAGCAGGGTCACACCTCGTGGTGAATGGTTAGCGTGTATGTTCATGCTGCCGTCAGTTATCAATTCGACTTGACCGTCACCTCAATATGCAGGCGGCCTGTGCCGTCGGTCTGCTCGTCGACCTTCTTCGACACGATGCGGGGGATGGGGGCCAGGGCTTTGGGATCGAAGCCTGAGCCACCGAAGATGCCGATGTCGCTACCGTCAGAGGCTTCGCCCTTGCCCCACTTGTCCTTTAGGTCGTAGTCCGAGCTGGTAGTACAGCCCTTGTGTTTCTTAAAAACATCATCCCAGGTCACGCCCTCGTCAAGAACATACGAATCCGTATCACTGCTCCATGAGCCCGTGCCGATGCAGTTGCGGGAGATGACACAATTTTCAATCCAAGCAGCCCCATGATTCCAAGCAAGGAAGAAATTATCTTCTATTGTGGAACTATAAATATATGCTATTTGACGTGTAGACCAACCCATATCTGCAGCATATCTATAACCAGTAAATACATTATGTCTGATTATGGCACCTTCCAAGTGCATTGCCATATCGATGATATTGTTTTCTATTCTGGCATTGCAGTTACCAAAGTTGCAGTCTTCACGCAGATAGCACTGGTTGACCACCAAGCCCGTAGCGCCGCTATTTAGGACCTGAATGGAATAGGCGTTGCACTTCCTGACGGTGATGTTCTGCACGGAGTCAATCTCTACGTTGCCCGAGATGTAGGCACCAATGACGGCACTGCCCGACGAGCCACGATCGAACTGCAGCTTGCCGCTGATGATGGTGGCCCCGTCGGCATTGTCGGTGTCGCCGCGATGGCTCACGCCCATGATGGTGAGGCGATGGGTAATCTTCGTGTTGTCAGAAATCGTAAAGCCCCCACCCGGCAGGTAGATGACACTGCCGTCGGTGGCATTGTTAATAGCCTCGTCGAGCGTCTGGTAAATAGCTGTTTCGTTACTCGGGCTCACGACGGCAATGTTCTGAGCCCCGAGGTGATGGTTGCTGCAAAGGCAACGAGGAAAGAAAGAATTCGTTTCATAATAATATCTTTATTATTGTTTTCCGATGTTATTGGGCTGTGCTGGGGGAAGCGAAGTTAGGCTTGTGCTGCACGGGCCTTATCGACCGTCCCTGGCAGCGATAGTAGCTGTAGAGCTCGGGCTTGCCGTTCTTGACATGCAAGAACCATGCGTCGTCGGGACTACCGGCGTCGAGGGTCGACGACCAGTAGCAGCCCTCCTTGCCGACGTCGTAGGTGTTGAGCCCGTCCTGATAGCCGGCCGAAGGCAGGACGATGATGTTGCCGTTGGGTCCCCTGACCATGAAGTTGTCGCCAAAGTTAGTCCACTTGCAGTGGTCGATCAGCTCCTGCCAGTCTTCGCGCGTGGGAATGCTGAAGTAGTAGCCGTAGTCGGTCTTCACGCGGTCGTCCGCCAGCTCCAGTGTCGTCTTGTTGTCCACGCGGCCATAGCTGCTCTTGGTGCAGTATTTGGTCAACGAGTTGGACGTGTTGCCGCTGTACTTATAGTTCTTCCACGTAAAGCTGCTCTTGGTGTCAGTCTCGCCCCAGGCGTAATAGCTGCCATAGTCGACACTTGATTTGGCGCCGAGATTACAGAAAGCCCATTGAGTGCCGGAGGGCAGTCCCAGGTCGATCATTTCCGGGGGCTCCAACTGTGATATGTTGACATTCTGCACCAACTGTATGAAGTCGGTCATCACGTAGATGTGCGAAGGCACGCCCGGCTCGTGGGCAATGATGCGGAAGAAGATCTTCGATGCCTGTCGCGCATTGGGGATGGTGGCGAGATTCAGGTCGCACGACGTTTCTTCCATGTTGCACAGCATGACAGTCTGCGCGACGGCCGACGGCGACTCGGTGAGCACTTCCAGGTCGTAGACGTAGGCCATCTCGCCGAAGGAATTGCCCCGGTGGCCTTCCCATTCGAAATGAGCGGTCACCTCAGGCGTCAGGAATACTTCCGTCGGCGCCTTTACGAGGATGTACGGCTGGTCGAACCTGTCGATCATGAACGTCTGCTTCACTTCCGACTTGGCCACGGCCGTGAGGCCTCCGAGCAGGTCGACGACAGCCTCGCTGGCCTCTATCGTCTCCAACGCGACGTTGATCCACTTCAGGAAGCTGTTGGCACACGACTTAAACTTTTCCCTGAATTCTTCGGATGTCTTGGTCACGCCGTACTGGTTCTTGGCGATGTGGTAGATCAGGTTGGCATACGTAAACTTATGTTCGTCAGTGTAGGGCTGTTCCAGCTCTGACGGAATCTTCTTCATCTCGCCCCAGGCAAACTTGCCCAGATCCTTGAGGATGCCCTTGAGGTCGGCCTTCTTGGCCTTCTCGTAGGCTGACCGCCAGTTCTTCGGATTTTTCCGGAATTCCAGGTAAAGCTTAGTGACGAGGCCCAGTTCCGGCCATACGCCGGCATAGCGCAAATCGTAGTTGTAGTCTTTGGAATTATAGGCTTTATATGCCTTCTTGCAACCCGTGATGAGCTTGACGATTGGATCCACCACGTCATAGTAGCCGCCGTAAACGAGCATCAGAAAGATTTTGCCCTTCTCGGCCGGAGTGAAGGAGTCCCAGGTTCGGTCGCCGAACGTTCCCAGTCCGAAGATGTCGAGCTGGATCTTGTCAAAGCCCTTGAAGTCGTAGGTCAGTTCCTCGCTGTCCTTGGCAAACACCGACTCCTCATAGTTCTGTTTGTAGTTGCCGTCGCCCGTTCCGAAGGCATTGGCAATGAGCCCTGCATAATAATTGAGCCAACGGGCGTCCCAGACGATGTCCCAGTAGTCGGACTTGCCCGACTCCATGACGTAGGGCACCCAAATGGGCAGTTCCATCTGATATTCCGGGTCATCCTTGCCGAGGGCAGCCAACTCTTTGACAGCCTCTTCAATGGCTGCCAGCAGGGGCATGTCTTCCTCGCGGAAATACTTGCTCTCCTGCTTGACTTCCTTGTCAATCAGTTTGTAGAGATAGTTGATCATCTTCTCGATGAGCTCGGCGTAGGTCATCGTGATGTCCTCCTGCTCCGTCACTAAGAGGTTGCTGTCGTTCATCTTCACACGGCTGGCGTAGACGGCTATCGTGCGCTTGAAGTCGTTGTGCAGCTTTAACGTGGCCGACTCGGGCGTGACCTTCAGCCCCTTCAGCGACACGCCGCTCAGGGTCAGCTCGCTGTTGTCCTTCACCATGTTGTAGAGTTCGTAGAAGATCGGCGAAGGATTAACATTCGTATAGTCGGGTGAGTGATTGTGTTTCCTGGCATTGTAATACTCCTGCCTGACGCCTTCCACAAAGGCGCTGAACGACTTGAGCTTCTTGAGCAAGGCCACCGTGTTCTGATAGTCTGCTTCGTCGGCTGGTGTCAGATAGGGATGAGTCATCAGCAGCGCAATGGCCGTCTGCTGGAAAGACATCTCGGCCTTCTCGCCGGGCTGCGTGATCGTGAACATGTAGGGATTGCCGAGCCCATCGGCGAAGGAATGGAGCTGCAGGCCGGCCGGCGAGACGGGGGCTTTGGTCGAACAGACATTATACGCTTCGCCGGCACGCTTCGTGCGCCTCATGCTTCGGGCCATCACCGGGATGTCAAGCGGATAATCGCCGTTGAAGTTCACGATCTTGAAGCCTTCGAAGTCTTCAACCGCCTCGTCCTCATCCAGCAGGATGTCGAAAGTGGTCTCAACAGGGGGCGGCACCATGTCGTCTTCGTTCAGCTCGCTGCCCACACCTTCACCACTTAGCATCGCCGTCAGCATTCCGCCGTCAAAGGCACTGGACGCAATGCTGAGCACATCGGAGTAAGCCACGGAGTCGGTGGGAGCAAAGGTCAACTCAACATCGACTGACAGGCCCGGCAGCAGCACGATGTCCTGTGCTGCACCGTTCACGCGGAAGGCTCCGCCGGCGAGCATCATATAGTGCTCCAGATAGTCGCCCGTATTCGTCAGGGAGGCGCTGACGGTCTTGGCATTGCCGACGGCCACCTTGCCGAAGTTCAGGCTGCCAGCGGACAGACGGAGCGTGGGCGACATATACCAGATGCTGTCGATGGCCTCAATGGGAATCGTGCGACAGGTGTCGGCATACCAGACGGTCTGGACGGTGGCGCTGGTGGTGATGCTGTCAACGATGGCAGCATCGAAGTCCAGCCGTTCGCCGTCGCTCAGGAACAGGCGGATCCTGTTCTTCTGCCCGTCGTCGGCCATCAGCCCAGCGGGAACGCTTAGCAATCCGCCGATCAAAGAGAGTGCAAACAGAAGCTTTCTCATCGTGTCATGATTTTATAGGTTACACCATTGACGCTTATCAGATACACCCCGGCCGGGAACGGCTGGAAGGAGAACTGCGAGCGCTCGCCGCGCCTGACCGACAGATCCTTGACAACCACGCCGTCCATGGAGACAATCCTCACCTGCAGGTCGCTGTCGGAAGACTCAAAGCTGACCGTCTGACCGTCGCGGGCAAAGGGCCGTCCCGATGCTGTCGCCGGCTCGCGGACCGCCTCGACGGGCTCGGTCTCGAAGGTCATCTTCCGAATGGACTGGAAGGCATACTCTATCGTCGTGCCGGCCTCGATTGTGACCAGGCTGTCGGTATAGAGGACCTTCGGTTCTTCTGACAGCGCGAACAGCACCTTCGTCCCGTCCTTCTGCCAGACGACGAGACAGTCCTGCTGGGCACCGGCTGTCAAGGCGCCCACGACCCCAAGAATGCACAATAAATATTTCCTCATAAATCTATTTCAGTTTACCGATGCAAATGTTTCCTATGTCGTCATAATTCTTCCGATTATTGATTTCTGGGTACAAAGATAAAAAGAATAGTTTAAAGTTCCAAGTTTTTACCACTAAAAAAGCGAAAAACAAAAACCTTCAGAAATCCGCCTTCGTCCATCCAATCGGGATTGGTGCCGGATTTCTGAAGGTTCTTGTTTCAGTTGGCTCTAATTCAGGCGCTTAGTTCTCCGGGAGCAGCATCTCCACCAGCTTGGTCAGGTCAGCAATCGAGATGCCCTCGACGTCATCCAGCTCAGCAGCCTCCAAGTCGTAGTTATCCACCTCCGTGGCCGTGCCAAGGAGGATCTTCACCAATGCCTCCACGTCAGCCACCGTCACCTTGCCGTCCTTCGTCACGTCACCGGGGATAGTCGTCTTCTTATACAGAACATTAATATACTTCCACTGAGTATTTCCTGCAATAGTTATGACTATCGACCGAGCCTCGCCGGTCCATCCTGTACTTGTGAGCTCTCCGGTATCAGCTGTATTGTCTGCATTCCATTTTATCTTGTCATTAAACTCAAGGCCAGTAATTGCATAACCAGCAGGTGCAGCAACAGTCAGGGTTCCACTGTACATGCGTAGGCGCGGACTTGAAGTCCAAATTCTATTCGGACTCTCCACTCCTTCATCAGCAGCGGAAACGGTAAGATGAATACTGTCAACCACAGCAGTGACAGCTTCAGTAATGTCGCCAGCATGACTATCATTGCTGGAGACACCTTCTAATGTCGGGAAGAGAGTAGCATAGTCTTCATCGAAATTAAACATTGCTTCCAGGGCATTGGGATCTTTCACCGTGACGGTGAAAGTGGTCTCAGCAGCCTCAAACTCATCAGTCTCAGCGACACTCACGGTGATGGTTGCAGTTCCGACTGCCAAGGCCCTTACGATGAATCCTGCAGGTTCTTCTACAACTACAGCCACTTCTTCATCGTCTGAGGCAAATGTCAGAGAGCCATCAGAGTTGGTGACGACAGAAAGAGATTCTTCATCGCCAATATTCAGCATCATATCGTCTGCCGTCAATTCGGGCTTCGCTTTAGGAGCCTCTGTCAGCGGGGTGATGACAATTTTCGAAATAATAGCGTATTTACTGTTTGCACCAATCACTTCAAAGTTAGTTTCTGTTAAGGCAGTTGTGAAGCTTTCGTTTTCGGTGTCCTCACCGATAACAATTGCACCTGTATTTGTAGAAGCTGTAACTTCAATTTTTACGCCCATATCCGAGAGGACGTTTGGTGATACAAGCTTACCAGTAGAAGCTTTGAGTTGCAGGCAATTTTGGTTTCCAGTCATCACATCCGTAGCTGACCAGCCTTTATACTCCACGCCGTCTTTACCAGTCAATGAAACAGACTCATAGTTGTTATAGCCACTGCCTTTGATAAAGCCGTTCAGTGGTGCTTCGAAAATGAGAGGCTCAGTCTTACCGCGTAAGTCAATCACATTGCTCACCAACGCCGGATCTTCCACGGTGAGCGTATAGCTGGCCACGCCGGCATAATACTTGTCCGATTCTTCCGTTGTTGCCTTAATCGTCGTCGTTCCAGCGGTAACCAATGTGACGATACCATTTTCATTAATTGTTGCAACGTCCTCATTTGAAGAAGAATAGGTCACGTCAAGTCCGTTAGGATTGTCCAAAGTGGGGAATTCACCATCTTGACCAAGTATCGTCGTGAATGTCGATTCAGAATATGAAATGCCTGCACTTTCCTTTTCTACGTCACGCTCAAGGGAAACGAGTTGGTTGTTGGCGTCAAACTCATAAGTCGAGTTATATTTTATCAGATTGCCATAAATAACCACCTTGTCGCCAACTTTGATGTCGTCGTCACTGGTGAACTTTTCACCATTGTAGCTCATACCGCGGTAGGCTTGAAGCTGGTCAGCGGTCTCAGACCCGTCTTCAGAGATGTTATAAGAAATGTTTCCGTACTGTTTGCTGTAGGCTGTAACAATCTTGGAAACGATGCCCTTGGCATAAACACCCGTCACGCCCGTTCCTGAATCAATGGCAGCGCGTGCCTGAGCAACAGTGTACGGGTTTTCAGCAGTGGCACCCGGAGCATTGGGGTCAACAACCGTCAGCGTGTAAGATGCCTCATCGGCATTATAGTCATCATTTCCTTCAAAAGAGGCCGTAATCGTTGTGGTTCCCGCTGCAACCAAGGTGACAGCTCCGTTAGCGTCAATCTTGGCCACTGTTTCGTCGCTGCTGCTGTAGCTCACCGAAAGCTCATGGGGGTTAGAGAGTGTCGGGAACACGTTTGTGCCACCCAACTCTGCCGTGAAGGTTGTTTCAGAGAAGCTAAGCTCTGCATTAGCTTTGGCGGTGCCTTCACCATAAGTGACAGTGATGGTTTTGACTTGTGCATTTGCAGAACCACGACTGAACACAACTGTTTGAGCAGAACCTGTCCATGTTCCATCAGCATAAGTGCCACCATCAGGAACTAATGTCTTATAATCATTACCGCCGGTAATTACAATCTGGGTGATAACCTTGCCATCAGGAACCGATAATGTCAGGGTTGTTGTTTCCCCTTCATCTGGAGTGAAAACGCGGAGAGTCCCATCAGACCACCAACGATACTTACCACTTGTGACAAGTGTTACGTCGCCTGCAGTCCAAGTATGATCATCTGTTATGTAGCTTCCATCTGCATTAATAGAAAGCCCGGAACCATAACCATAGTTCAATGTAAAATCAAAAAGTCCGCTGACAACTTCAATAACTGTAATTTCATAGCTGCCCGTATAATCTGTCCCGTCAACGGTTACTTTGGCAGTTATCGTATCTGTTCCTGCAGCCAATCCATTTACCTTGCCAGTAGAGGCATCAACTGTTGCCACACTTTCATTTGACGAAGAATAAGTAACAGTATATCCTTCGGCATTTAAGGTCGTTGCAGTTTGGGTAAAAGTCTCACCTATTGCGATGGTCTTTGAAGTTGTTTCAAAAGTAATTTCCGGGGTTGTAGTCTTCACGACCTTATAGAAGAAAGCCATATCGCCGGTTGTTCCAGCGTAAGAACGCAAGCCACTTGTTCCGTTAATGCGGAGATGGCGGGTGGTCGTTGTCTTATTGGCTACAGCGTAATTGGTTTCATTAACTTGAGTGGTTCCAATAATAATATCTGTATTCGTTCCACTATCCTCTGCCATACTAAACGTATTGCTGCTAGTAGGAACTTGCAAATAATATGTTTTCCCAGATATTTCAGCCTTTGCCGTAAAAGAATTGCCATCAGAGGCCTTTGTCAAGGTGTAGTAAATAGGAGTCTGGGCAGAAGGCAGCGCCGTCTTTCCCCATGAGGAAGTTCCTTCGTAATGGAATCCAGTCCCATCAATACCGAGGACGTACTGGGCCGACTCATCTATATCGCTAATAGATGTCAGTAGCTCGTACCTGTCTCCCCACGCCACGCTCGCCACTGCCAGGAGGAGGAGCGTGCATAAATGTCGTAATTGTTTGATCATAGTTGATTTGTTATTAAATTGTTTATCGTGATGCAAAGTTACAACTAATAATTGAAAGTACAAAAAGTTTTGGCATAAATCTTTCCTTAAGTTTCACATTCACTTATCTTTAGCCGGTGACTCTGTTTTGTCTATTCTCGTCAAAAGTTTGTCTACATTTTACAAAATGACTGCCGGAGGGTCATTTTCTTCTGAAAAGCAGACCGCCATTCACACTTTTTTCGTATCTTTGCGGAAAGGTATCAGTAAACAAAAAACTATAAATTATGAAAAAACTAAGATTTCTTCTGGCCCGCTTTTGGCATTAGTGCTTCTGCCTGCCACTTCGGCTGCGCAGGAGACGGTGAATTACCAGGGCATTGACTACGTCGAGGAAGGTAATGCTTACTACGTCTACCACACCACGGCCGGGACATGGGCCGACTCGGTGAACAGCAGCACGAACCGCGTGGCGCTGCACATCCCGAACGTCATCAACCGCGTACCTGTCAAGGGCATCTATTATTTGAAGACAAGCGTCAGCCTTGACATCTATGTTTCTGACAACACCGAGTATATCGGCTATTTCGAGAGCAGCGCCATCAATAAGTCCCTGGACCTGTATGTCAAGGCCGACAATGTGGAGTTCAACACAAGCTTCAATGTTTCTGGCGGTTACACAATCAAGTATTACGGCGAGGACATCAAGAGCTACACGAAGTACTCGTCGGGCTACGAGCCGAAGGTGATTGCACGCAATGCCACGATGGCGTATGTCAAATTCAGCAATGATGTGGGCTACGTGACTGGTTTTTACTATTTCGACGCGACCATCACGAGCAAGGGGGGCGGCATGGTGCAGCTTGACAACATGGGCGTCAGCCAGTTTATCAACACGTCCGGCGGAACCATTCATTTCAAGTATGAATCTGATCAGCAGTCAACCTATAAAGTTTACGCGTTCTGCCCCACCGGCAAGACAGCTATCATCCGTAAGACCGATTCCGAGAGCAGCAGTTATGTCTTCCGTTCCGGCTATTCACCGAAAGACGGCATGACACAGTATAATTTCGCCGTGACGTCGATCTATCCGGACAGGGACAACACCACGTTTGAAGTTATCTTTGTGGATGATCCCATCACGGTGCACGTCGCGAACAATGGCCCCGGCGCCGTGGAGTTCGGTGCCTTGAGTTCAAATAATTACGGACGAACAACGACTAACATTGCCCCCGAAAGCAGCACAGACATCACTTCCTATGTCATGGACATCGCTGGTTTGAGCTTCCTCTCGAACTTGACGGTCAAAGTGACCTACGACAAGAGTGCCTATACCTGTAAAGTCACTTACAACGGGGCCTCAGGGAGGCGCGAACTTGACTTGGACACCAGCAACAGCGGTTACGACTACGCCACGGTAGCCGTCGTGGAGGACAGCGAGTGCAGCATCACCATCGACTATTATCCCATTGGCAGCGAGGTGCAGGTGGCCACGGGCAACATCGTCTTTGCCGACAACATCACTAAGGAGATCTGCCTCAACAGCTGGGCCGACGGTGCCGGCGCGCTGTCGTTCACCAAGGCGCAGACGGTGAGCACCCTGAAAGTGAACGGGAGGCGGGCTTTCGACTCTACGCCCATTGTGTCGTTCGACGAGCTGCAGTTCTTCACCGGTCTGACGGCGCTCGACGGTCAGGCCTTCCTGGAATGCGGCTCCCTGAAGTCGATCACCCTGCCCCGCACGCTGATATCGATTGGCAATCAGGCGTTTTACGAGTGCAAGGCACTGACTCAGATCTACCTGCACGAAGGGCTGGAGACCATCAAAGACGGAGCCTTCCAGGGCTCTGGTCTGCAGGCGCTGTTCATCCCCAAGACGGTCAAGACGATCGGCGAAGGCATCGTGAGCAGCGCCCAAGCGCTGACGACCATCAGCGTCGACTCACGCAATCCTAACTACGAATCGCCCGAGGGATGCAACGCCATCATCAAGAGGAGCAACAGAGAGCTTGTGGCCGGCTGCAAAACGACGACCATCCCCGAGACGGTGAGAAAAATCGGCGCGAGGGCCTTCTACGGGCTGGAAGGGCTGATGAGCATCGAGATTCCGGCTTCGGTCGAGGAGATCGGCGACAATGCCTTCGCGGATTGCGCCAACCTGACCTCAGTCGTCGTCAGGGCCACCAACCCGCCGGAGATGCCCAGCGAGGAGCGGGGCTACAGCGACCCCGCCTTTGAGGACATCGGTGAGGGCTGCGTGCTGACCGTGCCTAAGGGCAAACGCCAGCTCTACATCAACGCCGGCTGGACCGAGCAGACCTTCCGCGGCGGCATCGTCGAGGCCTCCGACGACGGCGCCACCGGCAGCGGCTACGACGTCAACGGCGACGGCCAGGTGACAATCAGCGACGTGACAAAGATTGTCGACGTCATCCTCAAGAAGTGACGGAGAGTGCGCCGCTAATAAAGAATTAGTGGCGCAATTTCTTGGCTGTTTCGGCGAAAAGTCGTATCTTTGCAGTCGGGAGAACCAATCCATCGCTCAACCATGCTACAGGAAAGATATATCAACCCATACACCGACTTCGGCTTCAAGAAGCTGTTCGGCACCGAGATGAACAAGGACTTGCTCATCAGTTTTCTGAATTCACTGTTCAGCGGCCAGGAGGTGATCCGCGACGTTCAGTATCTCAACAGCGAGCACTTCGGCGACGGCTACCTGAACAGGAAGGCCATCTTCGACGTCTACTGCGAGAACGAGAAGGGCGAGAAGTTCATTGTGGAGATGCAGAAGGCCGAGCAGGACTATTTCAAGGACCGCTCCATCTTCTATGCTACGTTCCCCATACGTGAGCAGGCACCTCGCGGCGAATGGAACTTCCAGCTGAAGAGCATCTACACGGTCGGCATCCTGAATTTTGTTTTCCCCGACGATGAGTATAGCGACGAGTGTTTCCATCACGAGGTGAAGCTGATGGACACCGAGGACAAGCATGTCTTTTATGACAAGCTGACGTTTGTCTATCT
>JAFTGI010000235.1 GCA_017458195.1 Prevotella sp. | reverse complement strand
TTCCTGCTCGTAAGCCATATCTCGCAGATGGATCCGCAGATAGGCCACCTGATGCCCGTGCTGCGGTCGCCCCTGCTCACCATCCACGTCAGCATCATCATGATGGCCTTTGCCCTGCTCTCGCTGACGTTCATCTGCTCTCTCATGGGCCTGATGATGAAGCGGCGCACCGACGAGCTGATGCTCCTCTCGCAGCTGTTCCTGCACCCTGCCCTCACTTGCCTGGGGTTCGGCATCTTCATCGGTGCTATCTGGGCCAATGTGTCGTGGGGCACCTACTGGTCGTGGGACCCCAAGGAGACCTGGGCCCTCATCACACTGATGGTCTATGCTGTCGGCGTCCACGGCCAATCCTTACCCTGGTTGCGACAGCCACGCCGCTTCCATATTTACATGGTTTTGAGTTTCCTGACCATCCTCATGACCTATTTTGGCGTCAATTATTTCTTAGGTGGCATGCACTCCTATGCCTAAAAAGTTTTGGTAGTGTCGGGAAAAATGACTATCTTTGCAACCAAAATACAAAAAAGCGATGAAACAACTGACACTCGAATACAGCAACATAAGGGCACAGGTGACGACTTTCGACGAGACAAGCGGCGTCAGCGAGCATCATGTCGTAATGCACGTCACCAATCCCCGACTAACCTTTCAGCAACAGCTTGACGCTCTCCTCGACGCCTATAACGACCTCATCACCAAGACACTCACAGGAGCCGTGGCCGTCATTAAGCGCTACTTTCTCAGCGACGCCTCCAATCAAGCCGATCAGGTAATCGCCAGCGATTCGAGCGACTGTGCCAAAAGCATCATTCAGCAAGCCCCGCTCAATGGGACAAAAATCGGTCTTTGGGCCTACCTTATGAAGGGTGTTGTGACGAGTGTGCGTCCAAATGGTCTCTATGAAGTGTGCCACGGCTGCTACCGCCACCTGTGGAATGCCTCAGCCCACAATCTCGCCGCAAATTCAGAATATCAGACGCGCCTGCTCTTTAATGAATACGTCATGCAACTCACCGAGGAAGGCTGCACCTTGGCTGACAACTGCCTGCGGACATGGCTTTTTGTCAACGACATCGACCTCAACTATGGGGGTGTCGTGCGCGCCCGCAATCAGGTATTCTTTACCCAGGGCCTCACTCATGATACGCACTTCATCGCCTCCACAGGCATAGGCGGCCGTCAGCAAGATCCCAACGTGCTCTGCCAGATGGACAACTATGCCGTCGACGGCCTACGGAAGGAGCAAATCCGCTATCTCTATGCTCAAACCCACTTGAACCGCACAAGTGACTATGGGGTTTCGTTCGAGCGTGGTACTCGTATCGACTACGGCGACCGCTGCCATGTGCTTATCTCCGGCACAGCCAGCATCAACAACAAGGGCCTCATCCTCCACGAGGGCGACGTCGTCAGTCAGACGCGCCGTATGTGGGAGAATGTTGAAGCATTGCTCAACGAGGCGGAATGCACGTTCGACGACGCTACCCACTTCATCGTCTACCTGCGCGACATGGCCGACTACGCTATTGTTTCAGGTCTGTTCCAAGAGCGGTTCCCGCAGAAGCCCTGGATCATCGTACAGGCTCCTGTCTGCCGCCAAGGCTGGCTTGTCGAGATGGAGTGTATGGCCGTGAAGCAACAGTTGTGCCCAGACTTCCCAGCCTTATAAGGTCATTACATATCCGTTTCGTCAGAAGAATCAACCATCATCAGCTCTGCGATAATCATGTCGCTGACGAAAAGTCCGCGACGTGTAAGTCTCAAATTGTCAGCTGATTGAACCAGCAAGCCATCAGTGATGAATGAACGAGCGGCGGTCAGGCAATAGCCCCGCTGCTCAGCCGTGAGAAGATTTAGCGAGAGCCCGTCAGAAGTACGTAGTGCGGTCATTAGGAGGTCGTTGTAGAAACTCTCATCGTTTAGAATTTCGTGCTCAGTAAGCATTCTCCCAGCCTCCACGCCATCAATATAAGCACTGACGTCGCTTACGTTCCACTGCCGTTGTCTGCGGCCGTCATACGAATGGGCAGCGGCACCAAGGCCAACGTAGGGCGTGTGGTTCCAGTAGCTGCTATTGTGGCATGAGCGTCGCCCAGGACGGGCAAAGTTACTGATTTCATAGTGTTCGAAACCCGCATCTGCGAGGCGTTCGATTAGGTCATAATACATTCGTCGGCTCAGTTCCTCGTCAATTTCGATGACTTCTCCCTTTTTTAACATTCGATTGAGAGGCGTCCCCTCCTCATAGCTGAGGGCATAGGCCGACAAATGCTCAGGGCTGAGACTGACGGCACTCTCAACATCGCTGTGCCAGTCGGCAAGCGTCTCGTCCGGAAAACCATATATCAGATCGATGCTGATGTTGCCGATGCCTGCCGCGCGCAGACGCTCGACAGCCGTGGCAATCTGGCCAGCAGAGTGGCGACGGCGCAGGAAGCGCAACCTTCGGTCGCTAAATGTCTGGACGCCCATGCTGACACGATTGACCGGCGAGTCAGCCAGGAAACGCGCAAAATCCTCAGACACGTCGTCAGGATTACACTCAATGGTCACCTCCTCAGCCGTGCCCAGCATGCTGAAGATCTGCTCCAGCTGACGGAGTGAGAGTTGCGAGGGCGTGCCGCCACCTATATATATAGTACGGATTCCCTCGGTCATTTCCGAGCGTCTCATTTGCCACTCCTGGCAAAGCGCATCGACGTAACGCTGACGCAGTCCGAGGAGGGTCGTCGAATAGAAGCCGCAATAGACACAACGACTCCTGCAAAATGGGATGTGAACATAGATTCCTGCCATAATCGGGTGCAAAAATACTAATTTATTTTAATAAACGGAACGTTTTCTTGGCTAATTGCGAAAAAATGCGTACCTTAGAGCCCGATTTGCGAAAAGCAACCACTAATAAACCTAAAATACAACAAAAACAATGAAAGTCTATCAGACAAACGAGATCAAAAACATTGCACTCATTGGCAGTGCGGGTAGCGGCAAGACTACTCTTGCCGAGGCTATGCTTTTCGAAGCTGGTATTATCAAGCGTCGCGGTACCGTTGAAGGTAAGAACACCGTCAGCGACTACTTCCCCGTTGAGCAGGAGTATGGTTACTCAGTTTTCTCAACCGTATTGCACGGCGAGTGCAACGGCAAGAAGATCAACTTCATCGACTGTCCTGGCTCGGACGACTTCGTGGGCGGTGCCATCACGGCCCTGAGCGTCACCGATCAGGCCGTTATCGTCATCAACGGTCTCTACGGCCCTGAGGTTGGTTCGATGAACGCCTTCCGCAACACTGAGAAGCTGCAGAAGCCCGTCATGTTTGCCATCAACCAGGTGGATCGCGACAACTGCGACTACGACCGCGTGCTGCATCAGCTGCAGGAGGTCTTCGGCCCGAAGTGCGTCACCGTGCAGTATCCCGTCGCCACGGGTGCCGGTTTCGAATCCGTCATCGACGTGCTGCTCATGAAGAAGCTGACGTGGAAAGCCGAGGGTGGTGCCGCCACCGTTGAAGACATTCCCACCGACCAGGCCGACAAGGCCCAGGAGCTGCACGACGCCCTCGTCGAGGCTGCCGCCGGTAACGACGACGCCCTGATGGAGAAGTTCTTCGAGACGATGGAACTGAGCCAGGACGAGATTCGTGAGGGCATCCGCAAGGGTCTGGCCACTCGCTCAATCTTCCCCATCATCTGCGTCAGCGCCGTTAAGAATATGGGCGTGAGCCGCATGATGGAGTTCATCAGCAACGTGGTTCCCTTTGTCAACGAAATGCCCAACGTCAAGAATGCTGCCGGCAATGAGGTTGCTCCCGATGCAGCCGGTCCTGCCTCGCTCTTCTTCTTCAAGACCGGCGTGGAGCCCCACATCGGTGAGGTGAGCTACTTCAAGGTGATGAGCGGCACTGTCAAGAGCGGCGACGACCTGACCAATGCTGACCGCGGCTCAAAGGAGCGCATTGGCACGCTCTACGCCTGCGCCGGCACCAACCGCGTTGTCGTCGACCAGCTGAACGCCGGCGACATCGGCTGCACGGTGAAGCTGAAGGACGTCAAGACGGGCAACACCCTGAACGGCAAGGACAATGCCGACTGCCGTTTCGACTTCATCCAGTATCCCAACTCGAAGTACTCGCGTGCCATCAAGGCTATCAACGAGAGCGAGACTGAAAAGATGATGGCTGCCCTAAACAAGATGCGTCAGGAGGATCCCACATGGGTCGTCGAGCAGTCGAAGGAGCTCCGCCAGATCATCGTCCACGGACAGGGCGAGTTCCACCTGCGCACACTGAAGTGGCGTCTGGAGAACAACGAGAAGATCCAGATTGAATATCAGGAGCCGAAGATTCCATATCGTGAGACCATCTCGAAGATGGCCCGCGCCGACTATCGCCATAAGAAGCAGTCGGGTGGCTCGGGTCAGTTCGGTGAGGTGCACCTCATCATCGAGCCCTATACCGAGGGCATGGAGGATCCCGTGAGCTTCAC
>JAFTGI010000234.1 GCA_017458195.1 Prevotella sp. | reverse complement strand
TGCCGACCAATCTTTATGGCCCCAACGACAATTTCCATCTGGAGAACTCCCACGTCATGCCTGCCATGATACGCAAGGTCTATCTGGCAAAGCTCATCCACGACGGCAACTGGACTGCCATAAGGCATGACATGGACCGGCGGCCCGTTGAGGGCATTGACGGGCAGTCGGCCAACGCCGACATCCTCAAAGTCCTGGCGAAATACGGCATCAGCGACAACCGGGTTGAGCTGTGGGGCACGGGAACACCTCTACGCGAATTCCTCTGGAGCGAGGACATGGCCGACGCTTCCGTACACATCCTGCTTAACGTTGACTTCAGCCAGATCATCGGCATTGAGAGGTATTCGAGCGTCCACTACGGCGCCAGTGCCGACGGAGCCGTCGACCGCAACCACAGCGCAGGCCGTGGCGGCGCCCTGCCCCAGCTGGGCGAGATCCGCAACTGCCACATCAACGTGGGCACCGGCAAGGAGCTCACCATTCGCGAGCTCTCCGAACTGGTGGCCCGCACGGTTGGCTTCAGCGGAAGCATCGTCTTCGACTCATCAAAGCCGGACGGCACCATGCGCAAGCTCATCAACGTCGACAAGCTTCACAGCCTCGGCTGGACCCACCACGTGGAAATCGAAGAAGGCGTGGAACGTCTGTTCCATTGGTACACAGAAAATTGACTATTACCCATACAAACAGAAAAGCCTTATGAGAAAACTAAAAATCGCACTTTCCGTCCTGCTGCTGATGGCCGGACTGATGACGCCGATGAGCTCGAAGGCGCAAGCCATGACCGACGAGCAAGTCCAGAACGAGATGATGGCCCGCTTCAATGCCATGCCCCTGCAGAGCATCCACCGCTGGCGGAGCGACGGTCTCTGGATCCGCCGCAACAATCTGCCCGTGGCCTACACCAAGCAAAACAAGATGGAGAAGCAATGGAAGCTGAAGAATGGGCAGATGAGCAAGACGACGTTTCTCTTCACCGAGGACCGCATCGGACGAATCGAAGGAGACACGGAGTACACCATCGGCACCATCAGGAAAGACTTCGACTTCTGGCAGCTCTTTATTGGCGGAACCCTGATTGGGCAGGTCTACTTCGACGGCCGCATGTTTGACGGCAAAGGCCGTCCCTGCGGACGTATCGAAGGGCTCGTCGACGAAGACATGGTCGTGTTTATCTATTTTGTCTATTCCCTTCCTGATTGAATCGTGCTCTCTCAGTCGTAGCAGCCTAGGCCGCGGGCGGTTGAGAGTGAGTCGAGGTGGAAATCGTAGATGAGGTTGTCCTCGTCGATGGTCAGGAAGCGCTGCTTGCCCTGGATGGAGTCGTCGGGCGTCTCCCAGCGGATGTTGACAAAGCGCAGGGAGTCGTCCTCGACGGCTGGCGTACGGAGCAGGCTGTTCTCAAAATAATAGTTGAACGAGGTGATGGAGTCGTCATCCCTGGCCTCGCCCATGACGACGTCGTCGGCATAGCCGGTGACGATGCTGCCCGTCATCTGCATGGCCTCGAGGGGATAGGCGTAGTCGCCGCTGAAGTTGGCAAAGCGGAGTGCCGCCCCGCGGTCGGCCGAGAGGGGATAGAACTGAGCCAGCGTGCAACGATCGACGACGGCCGCCCCGCCGATGATGCAGAGGCAGTCGCCCAGCGTGTTGGTCAGCTGGCAGCGGCTCAGGCCAACATAACTGTTATAGGCCAGCAGTCCGGCGCCCTTGCAGTTGTGGATCGTCGTGCGCTCCATGTAGAGGCGCTGCACGTCGGGACCGAAAAAGGCAGCCGAATCGCAGACCAGCCCGTCGCAGGCATTGCGGATTTCGGAGCCGATGATCTGGTTGTTATACGAAGACGAATGGATCGTGACGCCGCGCCACTGCCCGCTGACGCGGTCGTAGGGCAGGTAGTCGAACATGTGGTCGAGGCGGTCGCCGCGCAGTGTGGCACCGTCAGCGATGAGCGTGCCGTAGACGTCGATGCCGGCCTGGTCGTGGAAGTAGAGCGTCGTGTTGTGGATGGTCAGCGTGGCTGCCGAATCGACACGCAGGCCGCCGTAGATGACGATGGGCTTCTGACTCTCGATGAGCATGTCGCTGCTGACGCGGACGTCGGTCAACAGCTCAGCGTCCCAGGCCCAGCCGCGCAGGGCCACCCGCTGTTCTACGCCGCTCTCAAGGAGGAAGACGAGGTCGTCCTCAATCATCTGTGGGTCAGGCTGTTGATTAAAGGGAGCCGTCAGCTCCACGAAGACGCGGATGCTGTCGTCCTTGCGCACTTCGAGGTCGGTAACGACGGAGCCCAGTGTATTATCCAGATAAGACCCGTCGACGTTGACGCGGAAGCCCGTCTGATTGCCCTGGCGCAGGCGGACGCTGCTGAGCCGCAGACCGTCGCGCGAGCGGTTGTAGACCCAGAAGTCGTAGGTTCGCGACCCGACAGTGGAAAACACGGTGTCCATGATGACCGAGTCGGTCGAGAAGGCAAGTGTGGCCGTCGGGCTCGTCGTGAACGAGTCGTTATCTGAACAGGCCGTGAACAATGTACAATGTATAATGAATAATGCACAAAATAATGCACAATGTACAATGTACAATGAACAGTGAAGGCTATTTAAATGAAAAATCCGTCTTACCATAACAATGATAAAACGGATTTTTAAGCTTTTTATTTTTTTACCTTTTTACTTTTTTACCTTTTTACTTTTTTACTTTTCCCCAAAGTATCGCTTCAGCAGACCGGCAAAGCCGGCACCGTGGCGGGCCTCGTCCTTGGCCATCTCATGGACGGTGTCGTGGATGGCGTCGAAGCCGGCAGCCTTGGCGTTCTTGGCAATGCGGAACTTGTCCTCGCAGGCGCTGGCCTCAGCGGCAGCACGCTTCTCCAGGTTGGTCTTCGTGTCCCAGACGCATTCGCCCAGCAGCTCGGCAAAGCGGCTGGCGTGGTCAGCCTCCTCGAAGGCATAGCGCTTGAAGGCCTCGGCAATCTCGGGATAGCCCTCGCGGTCGGCCTGACGGGCCATGGCCAGATACATGCCCACCTCGCCGCACTCACCGTTGAAGTGGTTGCGCAGGTCCTGAATCATTTCCTCAGAGACGCCTTCGGGCTTTCCGTCGCCGATCTTATGCTCAGTGGCATAGGCCAGATCTTCCTTCAGTTCTGAGAACTTCGAGGCGGGAGCCTTACAGATAGGGCACTTTTCGGGAGCCTCGTCACCTTCGTGGATGTAGCCACAAACTGCACAAATAAATTTCTTTGCCATAATCACAATACATTTTGGTTGGTGAATAAAAAATCTTTCGGAGACAAAGATACGACATTTAATTAAAAGAGAAAAATGAAAAATGAAAAATTAACTGCGGAAAATTGAGAAATTGTTTGCGTGTACGGCTTTTTTGTCTTATCTTTGTCCCCTGGAAACGCGATAGTAGCTCAGTTGGTAGAGCATTGGCTTCCCAAGCCGAGGGTCGCGGGTTCGAGTCCCGTCTGTCGCTCAAAGTAAGGTTATAAGGTCATAAGGTCGCTCTGCTTGTAAGGTTATAAGGTTATAAGATTGACCTAAAAGACTCAGGGCCTCAAAAACTGAACAAAGATGAATTACGGTTTTGTGAAAGTTGCTGCAGCTGTTCCCAACGTTCGTGTCGCAGACTGCAAATACAATACAGAGCAGATCGAGTCACAAATCCTCCGGGCAAACAATCAGGGCGTTGAGATTATCTGTTTCCCCGAACTCTCGATTACGTCATACTCCTGCGGCGACCTGTTTTTCCAGCAGACGTTGCTCGACGGAGCTGAGATGGGACTCATCAACCTGATGGACTTCACACGTTCGATGAGCATCATCGTCATCGTCGGACTGCCCGTAGCATTCCAGGGCAGCCTGATGAATTGCGCCGCAGTGCTGCAAAAAGGCCGGCTCCTGGGACTGGTTCCGAAGACATTCATCCCCAACTACAAGGAGTTCTACGAACAACGCTGGTTCGCCAGTGCCGCACAGGTACCCGAAGGCGACGTGCTCATCTGCGGACAGCAGGTGCTGCTCTCCGCACGGCAACTGTTCAAGGCCGGCAACTGCACGTTCGGCATTGAGATTTGTGAAGACCTCTGGGCCCCCATCCCCCCCTCCTCCACCCTTGTCCTGAAGGGAGCCGACATCATCTTCAACCTCAGTGCCAGCACCGACAG
>JAFTGI010000047.1 GCA_017458195.1 Prevotella sp. | reverse complement strand
TAGAAAGAATGCACAAAAAATCCGTAAAATCCGCGTAATCCGTGGTAGAAAGAATGCACAAAAAATCCGTAAAATCCGCGTAATCCGTGGTAGAAAGAAAAAAGGTTCAGAATTGGGGCTCGCCGCCGGGCGACCACTCGATGGGGCGCATGCGCACCTGGCGGACCTCGCTGCCGGTGGCGATGCGCGAGCGGGCCTCGTAGAGCATCAGCGTCCGTTCGCCGTCGGCGGTGGTGACAAGCGAGATGTTCGACACGCTGACGCCCGTCAGCGAGTCGGGGCTCACGACGGGCTCCTCACTCTTGTGCCACGAGGCCGGGTCGAGCAGGTCGGCCGTGGCCGGGGCGGTGAGCATGCCGAGCGAGGTGTAGGCCGTCCAGATGCCGCTGGCCGAATAGCAGACGACGACGTGCTGGCCGTCGGGCGATAGGTAGGCTTCAGGATTCTCGTTGACGAAGATGGGATAGGCCGAGCGGTTGCCGTCGGGATTGATCCACTGCCGCTCCCACTCGTATTCGGGCTGCGAGATCATCACGCGCTCAGAGCCCGTGGTCCAGGGGTTGTCCATGCGTGCGATGTAGATGCACTGCGTCTCGGTCTCGGCGCGGCGCGTGGGCCATCCGCTCCAGAGCAGGTAGAGGCCGCCCTCCGCGGGCAGTTGCAGGATGGTGGGATGCAGCCCGAAGTTCCATTCCGGGTTGGTCATGATGGGCCCGCGCATGACGAAGGGATCCTTCATCGGGTCCTGGCCCTCGCACTCCATGACGTAGAGCTGGTGGTCGTCGGTGTTGCCGTCGTCGGCCTCGAAGTAGAGATACCAGCGGCCGCCGATCCGGTGCAGCTCGGGCGACCAGAAGTGCTGCATGCCGGCCGAGTCGGCGTGGGTCCAGACGTTGCGGCGCCGGGCCGTGGCGAGCCGGCTGAGGTCGTCGGTCTGCCAGATGGCCACGGTGTCGGCCGTGCGCACCTGCATGGTGTAGTAATAGTGGTCGCCGCTCCTGACGGCATAGGGATAGCAGGCCTGCTCGAGCAGCAGCACGGAGTCGTCGGCGGGCGCGACGGTGCGGTCGGTGCATCCCGCCGTGAGCATGGCGATGACGGTCATCAAGGGGGCTATGAAATGTCTCATCCAGTAGTTTTCAAATTAGTTAGCGAATACGCTTGCAAATATACAACAATTTTTCCAAACAGCAAAAAAAACAGTTCATTTGGCCACCCCGAGATGCAAAAAAGCCCGATTTGAACGGATTTTCACTTGTTTTGAACGGCATTTTTCCTTGTATTTCATTTTTTCTTTGTTATTTTGCTCTCGAAAAGGCAAGCGTGCCCGCCTCATCTCACACACACATAGGAATTAGTTAGTTTTGGTTAAATATGATAGTAGTCAGTAATCTTCAGAGAGGCGTCAGTTTGCATTAAGGTAAAAAAGATTGTTTCATCAGGACGACCGTTCACAGCGTAAGAACAAGAACAATAACAATAATAATATAGAAAGTAATGATGAAAAGAGTATTTGCAACTACGCTGGCAGTGCTGGCCATCGCACTCGCTGCCGAGGCCCAGTCGGCCGACCTGTTTAAGCCTTACAAGCCGACGGCGCTGCGCATGCCGTCGGTGCCGCTCGTGGTGAGCGACCCCTACTTCTCGGTCTGGTCGCCCTATGACCAGCTGACCGACGGCACCACCCGCCACTGGACCGACGACGAGAAGCCCATGGAGGGCCTGCTGCGCGTCGACGGCAAGACCTATCGATGGATGGGCGCCGACCGCGCCGTCCTGGAGACCATCGTCCCCATGGCCGACGAGGAGGCCTGGGAGGCTGACTATACACGGCAGAAGCAGCAGGGCCTCGGCTGGACGAAGCCCGACTTCGAGCCCGCCGGATGGCAGCGCGGCCAGGCCGCCTGGGGCTCCGAGGGGCTGAGCTACGTGCGCACCCGCTGGAGCGACCTGAACAGCGACCTCTACGTCCGCCGCACCGTTGAGCTGAAGGCCAGCGACCTGAAGGAGGACCTCTGGATTGTCTATTCCCACGACGACGTCTTTGAGCTCTACATCAACGGCACGAAGGTGGCCGACACGGGCGAGACCTGGGTCGAGGGCGTGAAGCTCCACCTCGACGGCAAGCTGAAGCAGCTGCTCCACGAGGGCCGGAACGTCATTGCCGCCCACTGCCACAACACCACCGGCGGTGCCTACACCGACTTCGGACTGTTCCGCAACCTGAGCCTCGCGCCGCAGAACATCGAGACCGCCCGCCAGAAGTCGGTCGACGTACTTGCAACCAACACCTATTATACATTTATATGCGGGCCCGTTGAGCTCGACGTGGTCTTCACCGCACCGATGCTCATCGACGACTACGACCTGCTGTCGTCGCCCATCAACTACATCTCCTATCAGGTGCGTGCCACCGACGGCCAGGAGCACGACGTGCAGCTGTTCTTCGGCGTCACGCCCGAGATGGCCCTCAACAAGGTGAGCCAGCCCACCCGCACGCAGATCGTCCGCGACGGCGGCACCACCTACGCCAAGACGGGCACCATCGAGCAGCCCATCCTGGCCAAGAAAGGCGACGGCATCTGCATCGACTGGGGCTACCTCTACCTGCCCGCCATCAACGGCGAGGTGAGCGTCGGCGCCACCGACAAGGCCCACATCGACTTCGCCCAGCACGGACGCATCATGCCCGAGCGCGGCCGCGGCTACATCGACTGCACGAAGGCCTCGCAGATGCCCACGCTGAGCTACACCCACAACTTCGGACGGGTGAAGCAGGACGCCACCTACATGCTCATCGGCTACGACGAGGTGGAGGACATCGAGTACATGTACAAGCGCTACAAGGGCTACTGGGCCCACGGCGGCACGGTCTCGATCTTCCAGATGTTCCGCCGCCTCAGCTCGCAGTATCAGAACATCATGCAGCGCTGCCGCCAGTTCGACAAGATGATCTACGACGACGCTGTGGCCGTGGGCAATGAGCACTACGCCGAGATCCTCAGCGGTGCCTATCGCCACGTCATCGCCGCCCACAAGCTGTTCGAGGACGAGGACGGCAACCTGCTGTTCTTCTCGAAGGAGAACAACTCCAACGGCTGCGTCAACACGGTCGACCTGACCTATCCCGAGGCCCCGCTGTTCCTCGTCTACAACCCTGAGCTGCAGAAGGCCATGATGACCTCCATCTTCGACTATTCTCTGAGCGGCCGCTGGACCAAGCCCTTCGCTGCCCACGACCTGGGCACCTACCCCATCGCCAACGGTCAGGTCTACGGCGGCGACATGCCGCTCGAGGAGGCCGGCAACATGCTCACCCTGGCCGCACAGCTCTGCCGCCAGGACGGCAATGCCAACTACGTGCGCAAGTACTACCGCATCCTGCAGACCTGGGCCGACTATCTCTCTGAGAACGGTCAGGACCCCGCCAACCAGCTCTGCACCGACGACTTCGCCGGCCATTGGGCCCACAACGCCAACCTCTCGATCAAGGCCATCATGGGCGTCGCCGCCTTCGCCGAGATTGCCCGCATGATGGGCGACAAGGACAAGGCCGACCAATACCTGAGCCGCGCCCGCGAAATGGGCACCAAGTGGGAGAAGGACGCCCGCGAGGGCGACCACTACCGCCTGGCCTTCGACCGCAAGGACACTTGGAGCCAGAAGTACAACATGATCTGGGACAAGCTCTGGCAGACCCAGGTCTTCCCCGCCGGCACGATGGAGCGCGACGTAAAGTACTATCTGAAGAAGCAGAACAAGTACGGACTGCCGCTCGACATCCGCAAGGACTACACCAAGAACGACTGGATTCTCTGGACCGCCGGCATGGCCACGACGAAGGACGACTTCCTGAAGTTCGTAGAGCCCGTCTATAAGTATATGAACGAGACGGAGAGCCGCGTGCCCACCAGCGACTGGTACGACACGAAGACGGGCCGCATGGTCGGCTTCAAGGCCCGCAGCGTCATCGGCGGCTTCTGGATGCGCGTCTTAGTCTCGAAATAACCCTCTCGAAATCCCGAGGCGGTATACCGGAATTCCGAAATCCCGGAATACCGAGGCGGAATACCGAAATACCGGAATCCCGAAATACCGCAAAAAAAGAAAACAAAAAAACCAAAACAAATATGAACCTAACGAAACAGAACAGATTCACGTCGTTAGTCGTCATCGCAACCGTGATCGCAGGCTTCACGACAGCCCTCAGCAGCTGCCAGGAGTCTTCGACCACGGTTGAAGACTATGTAGGCGTGCAGACGTCGGATCCCTTCGATCCGTCGAAGCCTGTGACCGTCAGCTCGTTCAACCCCAAGTCGGGCAGCGTCGGTCAGCAAATCGTCATCCTGGGCTCGAACTTCGGCAACGACTCCTCGGCGGTCAGCGTCACCATCGGTGGCAAGCCCTCCGTCGTCGTCGCCGTCAAGTCGAACGCCATCTACTGCTACCTGCCCGGTGCGGCCTACGACCACATCGAGGGCAACCGCCTCTTTGCTGACATCGAGGTCAGCGTGCAGGGCAAGACCGGCAAGGCTCCCGAGCGCTTCGAGTATGAGCGCAAGATGGTCGTCGGCAAGCTCTGCGGCAAGACCTTCGACCGTTATGACGACGCCGTCTGGCAGGACGGATCGTTCGCCGACTGCACGGGCTTCAAGAACGACGGCGTCATGCAGTTCTCGCCCTACAACCACGACCAGCTCTTCGTCGTCTACGACCAGGAGCCCCGCTTCGGCACCGTGGCCCACGGCATCCAGCTCATCGACCTGAAGGAGCAGACCGTGCAGACCATCCTGCCCCTGAACCGATTCTCAAACCAGCGCCTGCGCACCATCGACTTTGCCGTCGACCCCTTCATGTACAATGAGGACGGCACCCACGACTACATCCTCGTGCCACAGCTCGACGACGAGGGCAATCCCGTCGTCGACAGCAACGGCGAGACCGTCATGGTCAAGAGCGGCTATGCCCCCGAGGGCTGGGACCAGACGGCCACGGCCGACCAGAAGAAGTGGCGTGAGCACCTGATCATCTCGGCCGACAACGACGACGTGAACTATCGCGCCAACTCGGTCTACATCGTCGACCGCGACCCCAACGGCGACTTCAGCAGCGGTTCTGCCGTGCGCCAGCTGGCCAACTACCGCCAGTGCAACGGCGCATCGCTCCATCCCAACGGCGAGCTCTACTTCACCAGCTTCGCCCAGGGCGAGGTGCTGCGTCTCGACATGGACAAGTACTGGGCCACGCAACTGCCCGACACGCTCGGCGGACTGGGCACGTCGTGGTCGCCCTATGCCAACCAGAACCTGAACGACATCAACACGGGCACGAGCTCCGGCTCGGGCGCCTTCGAGAAACTCTTCACGGTGCAGGACGTCTCGTGGGAGTTCCAGATTGACATCCACCCGAGCGGAAAGTTTGCCTACATCGTCGTCATCAACCGCAACTACATCCTGCGCACCGACTACAACGAGCAGACCCACCGCTTCTCGGCACCCTACCGCGTGGCCGGCGACATGTCGCACTCGGGCTTCACCGACGGCGTGGGCCTCTCGGCACTCCTCAACCGCCCCTATCAGGGCACATTCGTCAAGAACGAAGAGTATGAGGCACAAGGCCGCGACGACATCTACGACTTCTACTTCTGCGACTCGCAGAACAATGCCATCCGCCTGCTCACACCCGAGGGCATCGTCAAGACCTACGCCGGCGGCGGCTATGCCACCCATGCCGACGGCAACACCTGGGGCAACGAGAACGGCGAACTGCGCGACTTTGCCCGCTTCAACCGTCCCACGGGTCTCGTCAACGACGTCCACCGCGACGCCATCACGGGCGAGAACACGCTCATCTTCTATATTCTCGATACTTACAACTACGCCATCCGCACCATCACGATGGAAGAAAACTTAGAAGCCACGGAGGAATAAGCGTATGAAAAAGTTTATAGCATTATTATTGCTCGCGCTGAGCACGACACTGTCAGCCCTGGCGCAGAATGAGATCACCATCACCGGACGCGTCACTGACGCTACGGGCGAGGCCGTCATCGGCGGCTCCGTCATCGTGAAGGACGCCAAGGGCCTTGGCACCATCACCGACTACGACGGCAACTATAAGATCAAGGTGCAGCAATACCGCACGCTCGTCTTCTCGTACATCGGCATGAAGACGCAGGAGGTGCTCGTCAAGGGCGACAAGACCACAATCAACATCGTGCTGCAGGAGGACATCCAGAATGCAGTCGACGAGGTCGTCGTCACCGGTATGGGCACGCAGAAGAAACTCACCGTCACGGGTGCCGTGACCAACGTGAAGATGGACGACCTGAAGCACTACTCGACGTCGAACCTGACGAACACGCTGGCTGGTAACGTGCCGGGCATCATGGCCTTCCAGTCCAGCGGTCAGCCGGGCAAGAACACCAGCGAATTCTGGATCCGCGGTATCTCGACCTTCGGCGCCAGCAACAAGGCCTACATCCTGGTCGACGGCTTCGAGCGCGACAACATCGACGACATCAACATCGAGGACATCGAGAACTTCTCGGTGCTGAAGGATGCCTCGGCCACGGCCATCTACGGTTCGAAGGGTGCCAACGGCGTTGTCCTCATCACCACCAAGCACGGTAAGGCCGGCAAGGTGCAGATCAACGGCAAGGTGGAGACCTCTTATAATACGCGTACGATCACGCCCGAGTTCGTCGACGGCTTCTCGTATGCCAACTATCTGAACGAGGCCCGCGTCACCCGCAACCTCGGTGTGCTCTACCAGCCCGTCGAGCTCGACATCATCCGCGAGGGCCTCGACCCCGACCTTTATCCGAACGTCGACTGGCAGGACCTGCTGCTCAAGGACGGCGCCTCCAGCTATCGCGCCAACCTGAACCTGAGCGGCGGCGGTGAGACGGCCCGCTACTACGTCTCGATGGCCTACACCGAGGACGAGGGTATGTACAAGACCGACAACACGCTGAAGGACAAGTACGACACGAACGCCAACTACAAGCGCTGGAACTACCGCATGAACGTCGACATCGACGTGACGAAGACCACCCTGCTCAAGCTGGGCATCGGCGGCAACCTGAACAAGCGCAACTCGCCGGGCATCGGCGACGACAAGGTGTGGGGCCAGCTGTTCGGCTACAACGCCCTCTTTACGCCCGTGGTCTACAGCAACGGCTACTATCCCGCCAAAGGTTCCTACAACGTGGAGATCGTCGACGGCGTGGAGGTGCGCACCATCAACGAGAACTACATCAACCCGTGGGTGTCAAGCACACAGACGGGCTATAACAACGAGTGGCAGAACGACATCCAGACCAACGTCACGCTGGAACAGGACCTCTCGTTCATCACCAAGGGCCTGAACTTCACCGGCCGCTTCGGTCTCGACACGCACAACGAGAACGCCATCCAGCACCACCGCCTGCCGGCCCTCTACCGCGCCTCGTCGCGCAACACGGAGACCGGCGAGCTCGACTTCGACCTGCTGCAGAGCGCCCGCGACATGACGCAGTCGACCTCGAACAGCGGTTGGCGCCGCGAGTTCCTCGACCTGCTGTTGCACTGGGACCGCTCGTTCCTCGATGCCCACAACTTCGGCGCCAACGTGAAATACACTGAGAACCAGCAGATTTCGACGCAGAACCTGGGCACCGACATCAAGAACTCGGTGTCGCGCAAGAACAAGGGTCTGGCCGCTCAGGCTACTTACAACTACAAGTACCGCTACTTCCTCGATTACAACTTCGGTTACAACGGTTCGGAGAACTTCGCCGACGGTCACCGCTGGGGCTTCTTCCCTGCCTGGTCGGTGGCTTGGAACGTCGGTGAGGAGCCTTGGGTGAAGAAGAAGGCTCCTTGGCTCGACATGTTCAAGATTCGCTTCTCGCACGGTAAGGTCGGCTCCGACACAACGGGCAATTCGCGCTTCCCCTATCTCTACACGCTCATCAGCTCGACCACTGAGAGCGAGCGCAACCAGGGCGGCGGCGGTGCCGGCTACTACTGGGGTCAGTACTTCACCAACAACTACGGCGGCATACGCTACCTTCAGGTGGCCTCTGACGCTGTGACATGGGAGGTGGCCACGAAGAACGACCTCGGCATCGACCTCGTGCTCTTCGGTAATAAGTTCTCGCTGACCGTCGACTACTTCGACGAGAAGCGCACGGGCATCTACCAGGAGCGTCGCTTCCTGCCCACGACCGTCGGTCTGGAGTACGTGAACGGGAACTACCCGAAGGCCAACGTCGGCTCGGTGAAGTCGCGCGGTTTCGACGGCAACTTCCGCTATGAGGAGCGCTTCGGCGACGTCAGCCTGACCGTCCGCGGCAACATGACCTACTCGAAGAACGAGATTGGCGAATACGACGAGGAGAACAACGTCTATCCCTACCAGAACCAGCACGGCTATCGCGTCAATCAGGTGCGTGGCCTCATCGCCGAGGGTCTGTTCCGTGACTACGACGACATCCGCAACTCGCCCACGCAGACCTTCGGCGCCGTGCAACCCGGCGACATCAAGTATAAGGATGTCAACGGCGACGGCATCATCGACGGCGGCGACGAGTGTGCCATCGGTGCTACCGACCGCCCCAACCTGATCTACGGTCTGGGCGTCTCAGTGGCTTGGAAGGGCTTCGACTTCAACCTGCACTTCCAGGGTGCCGGCAAGTCGACCTTCATGACCTACGGCAAGAACGTCTACGCCTTCAGCGAGGGCCAGTGGGGCAATGTCTTCAAGGGCTTGCTGGAGAACCGCTGGGTCGATTCTGAGACGGCCCAGATGCTCGGCATCCAGCCCAACGAGGACGTCAATGCCGACTACCCGCGCCTGAGCTACGGCGGCAACTCGAACAACTTCCGCAACTCCACCTTCTGGCTGCGCGACGGCCGCTACCTGCGACTGAAGAACCTCGACATCGGCTACACCCTGCCGAAGCAGATCGTCAACAAGATCCATTTCCAGAACATCCGCTTCTACGTCTCTGGCTCCAATCTGTTCTTCCTCTCGAAGAAGTTCAGCATCTGGGATCCCGAGTCGCTCCAGCCCCGTGGCGAGGACTATCCCATTACGAAGGCCGTCACCCTGGGTATGCAGGTCAATTTATAATTGAAAATTGATAATTGAAAATTGATAATTATGAGTACCAATATCATTAAATATTTCTTCCTGGCCTGTTCGGTTTGCTGCTGTATCACAGCAGCAGTAAGCTGCACCGACCTCGACTCGGACAAATACTTCGACGACCGCAAGACCCTCGAGAGCGTCTTCACCGACAAGATTCAGGCCGACCAGTGGCTGGCCCACGCCTATTCCTTCCTCAACGGCAGCAACATTGAGGTGGGCTCGAAGGGCGGCACCGGCGGCATCGGCGGCGCATGGAATCCCTTCAACTTCGACGACGACATGTACTACGGCGACCGCGACAACTCGTTCGGCGACTCGAAGGACGCCGACTGGGCCTCGTATAACTCCTTCCACGAGGGCAACTACGCCGAGGAGCAGGGCCAGGACTGCTGGGTGCGCTGCTATCAGGGCATCTACCAGGCCTCGATCTTCATCCACAACATCTATCGCAACACGGCCATGTCGCCCGACGAGGTAGAGGACTACCGTGGCCAGGCCCGCTTCGTGCGTGCCTACTACTACTGGCTGCTGCTGCGCAAGTTCGGTCCCGTGCCCATCATGGCCGATGAGGGTGCCGACTACACGCTCGAGTACGACGAGCTGGCCACGCCCCGCGCCACCTACGAGGAGACGGCCACCTACATCGCCTCCGAGATGATGAAGGCTGCCGGCGAGCTGAAGGCCTACAAGCGCGACGGTGCCAACGTGATGCGACCCACCATCGGCGCCGCACTGGCCACCCGCGCCATCGTGCTCACCTACGCCGCCTCGCCGCTGGCCAACGGTCAGCTGCAGAACGGCCACCATCCTGCAAACGTCACCGACGACGTGGCCCGTCAATTGAAGAACTTCGACGGCACGCAACTGCTCTCGCTGACCTACGACGAGACGAAGTGGGCCCGCGCCGCAGCCGCCTGCAAGGACGTCATCGACCTGGGCGTCTACGACCTCTACACTGAGCCTTACAACGACGTGGCCACCGACGACCGCCCCATCACCGTAGTGCCCCCCGAGGACGCTGAGTTCTCCAATCAGAACTGGCCCAACGGCTGGCTGAACATCGACCCCTACCTGAGCTATCGCAACCTGTTCAACGGCGTGGCCAGTCCCGAGGGCAATCCTGAGCTCATCTTCACCCGCGGCAACATCGAGATGGGCGACCACGACAACGGCATCGCCTCGCTCGTGGGCCACTCCATGCCGACGTCGCTCAACGGATGGAACACGCACGGACTGACGCAGAAGATGGCTGACACCTACTACATGAAGGACGGCTCGGACGTCGACGGCATGTACCGCGAATGGCGCACGCCCGGTGAGACCACCGTCGACAACCCCGGCAACGACCGCGACCGCCCCACTACCTTCCTGACCCGTCAGGAGGTGCAGGGCGACGTCTATCCCGAAGTGCTGGCCAACCCGACGAACCGCAGCACGGCCATGTCGCAGCGCATGAACGTGCCTCACCAGTATGCCGGCCGCGAGCCCCGCTTCTATGCCTCCGTGGGCTACAACGGCACCATCTGGGAGCAGCTGGGCAATCCATCTAACAGCGAACAGATGAAGCAGGTGACCTACTACCGCGGCGGCACCGACGGCTATCGCAACTCGTTCGCCTACCTGCGCACCGGCATCGGCGTGAAGAAGTATTATCACCCCCAAGACTACTTTGCTGCACAGCCCAGCGGCGGCGGCAGCTACGGCATGGTGCAGGTGAAGTTCGAGCCTGCCATCCGCTATGCCGACATCCTGCTGCTCTATGCCGAATGCCTCAATGAGCTCACGCAGGGACAGGCCTATCAGCAGACCGACTGGCACGGCCAGCAGGTCACCGTCACCGGCCGCGACCTGCAGGAGATGAAGCGCGGCATCAGGCCCGTCCGCATCCGCGCCGGACTGCCCGACTACACGGCCCAGGAATATGCCGACCAGGACGTGCTGCGTGCCAAGATCAAGCGCGAGCGCATGATCGAGCTCATGGGCGAGGGCAAGCGCTACTTCGACCTGCGCCGCTGGATGGACGCTCCCGTCGAGGAGAACAAGCGCATCTACGGCCTCAACGTCTTCATGACCTCCTCCAACCGCGCCGAGTTCATGCAGGTCATTCCCGTCTACAACCTCTCGGCCACGTTCACCGACAAGATGTACTTCTGGCCCATCTCGTTCACCGACCTGAAGCGCAACAAGAACCTCGTCCAGAACCCCGGGTGGAAGTACAATGACTGATTGAAAATTGATAATTGAAAATTGATAATTGAGAATTATGATTAGTAGAAGCATCATAAACTACGGGCTCGCCTTTCTTGTAAGCTGCGGCATTGCCGCAGCGACGACGAGCTGCAACGACGAATGGAAGGACGAGCAGTACGAGAAGTACATCAGCTTCAAGGCGCCCCTCAACGACAATGGCGTCACGGCCGTCTACGTGCCCTATTCGCGCCACAACGACGACGGCTCGCTCATGTACGGCGAGGGCCGCTCAAGCTATGACCTGCCCGTCATCGTCGCCGGCACGACGCGCAACGACCGCGACATCACCGTCCACGTGGGCCACAGCGACACGCTCTCCATCCTCAACTACGAGCGCTTCGGCTCGCCGACCTACCGCGCCGACATCGTCGACCTCTACTACAAGGACATGTCCGACTATGCCTCTTATCCCGAGACCATGCAGATCCACAGCGGCGAGGACGTAGGCCTGCTGCGCATCAGCTTCGATTTCAACAATATCGACATGGTCGAGAAGTGGGTGCTCCCCATCGAGGTCAGGCAGGACGCCGCCTATGAGCCTCATCCGCGCAAGAACTACGCCAAGGCCATGCTCCGCGTCTATCCCTACAACGACTATTCGGGCAACTACTCGGCCACGACGCTCACCCTGACCAACGCCACGGCCCCCGAGGGCGCCACCGGCATGGAGACGGCTCGTGCCTACGTCGTCGACGACCAGACCGTGTTCTTCTACATGGGCAATATCGACGAGACGCGCGTCGACCGCCGCAACTACAAGGTGTTCTTCCGCTTCCAGCCTACTACGGCCGACGGCATGCAGGGCACCGTCCAGCTGTGGTCGGACAATGCTGAGAAGAACCTCTTCCAGCAGCGCGGCACCGCTCAGTTCCGCGTCTACGAGCAGGCCGACGACGTGCAGCCCTACCTGCTCCACCACTACGTCATCATCTCGGGCATCGAATATGACTACACCGACTACACGTCGGTCGAGACCTATCCCATGGGCTACACCGTCAAGGGTATCCTCACGCTCGAGCGCCAGCTGAACACGCAGATCCCGAACGAGGACCAGGCCATTCAGTGGTAAGCGATCTTTACAAACCCGGAAAGCGAAGCTGCCCTCTGCATTTCGTACAGTGCCGGTGTACGTTTCGTACATCGGCCATGTACGAATGGTACATCGGCCATGTACTAAAACACCTCCTTTCCCCGTTATAATATAAAATATTGACACATGATAAAGAAAATCCCCCTCCTCGCCCTCCTCCTTCTCGCGATCGCCGCTCCCGCC
>JAFTGI010000233.1 GCA_017458195.1 Prevotella sp. | reverse complement strand
CAAAGCTAATCACTTTTTTCCGTCTATGCAAGCGACTCGGTGCATTTCTTTCGTCGGACAGCCCCCGTGAAACGGGGGATGGCCGAACAGTTATATCACGCCTTTACTTTCGACCCTTCGAAAAGTTTGCTGCAAAGGTAGGTGTTTTTTTGGAGACGCAGGGGTAATAATTGCTCAAATATGGTGTGATTTTTGTCTCATTCACCCCTTTCGCATCACTTTTTTTCTGTTTTTTGATTCCCACGGGCCGATAATTCAGTTTTTTTCCTTATCTTTGCAGTTCCATCGTGTGACAATCATCAACCAGCACACAGATTCTCTTGACATGACGACGAAAAGGACATTCACAAAGCTGCGCGAGCTGTTGCTGACGACATTGGCAGCCGTCAGCCTGACGACAACGGCTCAGGACTTCCAGACAACCGTGTTCGACGGGCCTGATAATCCCGCCATCAATACTGCCCCCTCGCATCGCATTCCTGCACTGACGCAGACCAGCGACGGGCGCCTCCTTGCCGTGGCTGACTATCGCTACGGCCTGAGCGACGTCGGCGGCAGACAGGCCCGCATCGAACTGTGGTTTAAGCACAGTGACGACAACGGGCGCAGCTGGACTGAGCCGGGGGTGGTGTGCCCGGCCTCCACTTTGACCAGCTCATGGAAATACGCCATGGGCGACGCCGCCCTCATAGCCGACCGCGAGAGCCCCGAGGTGCTGCTGTTCTGCGCCTGCGGTTCGGTCGGCATGGGCAGTTCGACGGCCAAAAACCCCATCCGCATCGGACTGTTCCGCAGTCATGACAATGGCGTGACGTGGGACGACGGCACCGACGTCACCCGGCAGATCTACGACCTCTACGAAGGTGAGGCCACCGCCATCTTCATCACCTCCGGCCACCTGATTCAGAGCCGCACGGTGAAGCAGGGCACGCACTATCGCATCTACGCCGCCTTCCCCGTGCGGACGGCCACACGGGGCAACTCGACGGGCACCATGTTCAGCGACGACTTCGGCGAGACGTGGCTTCTGCTCGGGCCTAAAGACCGCTTCCCCGAGGGCACGGTCTACGAGGAGGGCCGGCTCGAGGAGATGCCCGACGGCAACCTGGCCCTCATGGTGCGCGACGACCGGGGCACGCAGGGCGTCGACGTGCCGGTGAAGAACTTCAACTACTTCCGCTATACCGACGTCAGCACGGGCGCCGGCGAATGGAGCGTCGGACAGTCGGCCATCACCGGCATGGCCAACGCCTGCAACAGTGCACTGCTGCTCGTGCCGGCCCGCCGGACGAGCGACGGGCGTGACGTCAGCGTGCTGCTGACCACCGTGCCCTTCCACGAGGTCTATGCCCGCAACGTCACCGACAACTGGGGGCGCCGCGAGGTGGGCTTCTATTATAAAGAGGTGGCTTCGGCCGATGACTATAATTCCGGCTCAGCCCTGGCCACGGGCTGGGAGCGCGGCTATCAGGTGACCGACCTCTGCTCGGCCTACGCTGACCTGCAGTGGCTTAGCGACGGCTACGTCGGACTCCTGCTTGAGGACAATGGCCGTCAGGGCACCAGCGCCGACGGCAACAAGGAGACCGAGGCCTACGACATTGTCTTTTATCACCTTGCGCTGACGACCATCACCGGCGGGCGCTACGAGGCCGCAGTCGGCGGGCACGAGGGCCTGAGCAGTCAGCGCCTCGCGCCGGAGTCACTGCGCATCTACGACCTTCAGGGCCGTCCCGCCAGCCAATTGGCTGGCTTCTGCGTTGCCGACGGCATGAAGTTTATCAGAATCATTCAGAAATAGTCACTGCGACTGGCGCTGGCGGACAGCCTCGAAAAGGAGGATGGCAGCCGAGACCGAGACGTTGAGCGAGTCGAGACGGCCGAGCATCGGAATGCGGATGTGGGCCGTCGCGGCTTCGCGCCATGGCTGGGTGAGGCCTGTCGACTCGGTGCCCATGACGATGGCCGTCGGGCGCCGCATGTCGGTCTGGTAGTAGGGACAGCTGTCCTGCAGTTGGGCCGTGAGGATGCTGATGCCGTGCTGCTGCAGCCAACCGATGCACTCCTGACTCGTCGTGGCCACGCAGGGCACGGTGAAGCGGGCGCCGATCGAGGCCCGGATGAGGTTCGGGTTGTTGAGGTCGGTCAGCGGGTCGCAGACGACGACGGCCGTTGCCCCGGCGGCGTCGGCAGAGCGCAGGATGGCCCCCAGGTTGCCGGGCTTCTCGACGCTCTCGAGCACGACGATGAGGGGCGAGCCGGTCAGGTCCAGGTCGCTGAGCGTCAGGCGCTTCTCGCGGATCAATGCCACGACGCCTTCTGTCGACCCGCGGTAGGCTATTCGCTCATAGAGCTGTGGCGACACGTGGACGACACTGGCGTCCGGCAGGTCGAAATCCATGGGGCAGAGTTCGGGGCAGACGTAGAGCGCAGCCACCTCGTAGCCGGCAGCCATGCAGTGGCTGAGCTCGCGCTGGCCCTCGACGACGAAGAGTCCGCTGCTGCGCCGTTCGGATGATTTCTGCTGGAGTGCCAGCAACTGCTTGATGCGCGGATTCTGTGCGCTTGTGATCAGGTCGAAATCGTTCATTTATTTCAGTTAAGAAAGGAGGGGTGTCAAAACCATGTCCGCAATCGGTACATGGCCGATGTACGAATGGTACATGGCCGATGTACGAATGGTACACGGCCGATGTACCAAATTGGAAATATGTTTTGACACACCCTCCTTGACAGTTTACTTCACGACCTTCTTGCCGTCAACGATGTAGAGGCCCTTGCGGGGCTGGTCGACGCGGCGGCCCTGGAGGTCATAGACCATGTTGTTCGTTGTACGCTGTTCATTGTACATTGACTTGATGCCGGTGGCGACGTCGGCAATGGCGGCTTCGCCCAGACCACCCATCTCATTGGCGGCGCGCACGGCCCACTGGGCCTTGTCGTCGTCGACGGTGTAGGCACTGTCAACGGTGAAGTCGACCACACGGCCGTCCTTCACGATGGCATAAAGCAGGGCGTAGTTGCTGCCCGTCCACGTGAGCTCATTGCCCGTCAGTTCAACATTCTGCGGGGTGGGGGCCTGCTCGGTTAGGAGCGTGGGATCCCAGTCGCCGAACATGTTGTGCAGGTTGCCAATCTCGAGGGCCTCCTCAGCGGTGAGGATGGGCTCGTTGGGATTGCCGCCCAGCGTGTGGGTACGTCCGCTGAGGTCGACGGTCGAACCGCTGGCAGTCATCGAGTTCCACTCGGCCATGCGTGTGCAGCCGTCGGCGCTCATGTCGTGCCAACCGGCAGCGTAGGGGATGACCTCCATCTTCGTGTCAATGTAGTAGACCTCGGCGCCCTTGGTCCAGGGACGTCCAAGATAGTAGCGTCCGTCGATGCCGGAGCCTTCGCCCTTGATGGTGCAGTCCTTGAAGACATAGCCATACTTCACGTTGTCGCGTGGCACGGCAATGTAGCCGCCGGCCTCGCACATCTGCAGTGTGACGTTGTTATAGAACACGTCGCCGGAACCGCAGAGGAAGTCGGTGCGTCCGCGCAGCAGACCGTCCTCGAAGTAGTAGAGCGAGCGGGCGTTGTCGCTGACGTAGGTGTCCTGGTAAGCCCAGAGGGTGACGTTCTTGCAGACGGTGTGGTTGCCGCCGTCGACGAGCACGACGTTGCGTCCTGTGTTGTCGGCCGTAGCGCTCCAGAGCTTGATGTCCTGGAAGTAGGTGTCGGTGGCGCCGCTCTGCAGATAGAGCACGCCGCTGGAGCGGATGCCCTCGACGGGGTTGGCCCCGCTGGCGCCGCCGGCATCGGAGTTGGCCACGAGTGAGTTAGGCATCTCGTTGGTGATGCTGGTCGTAGCGGGATCCTCACCGATGATCGACACGTTAGGCGAATTGAAGTAGGTGCGCGGGTCGGGATAGTCGTAGAAGTTGCCGTTGTTGTCGGTATAGCCCTTCTGACCGGCGGGAATCATGTAGTCGCCCTGCTTCACGAAGATGCGGTAGCGCACGTTCTGGTCGCTGCGGGCAGCGGCTGCCTTCAGGGCCTCGGCGAATGTACCGTCGTCGGGCACGATGAAGTCGTAGAGCTTCTTCTCGACCGTCGGGCGTACCATCGTTGTGAAGATGATTGTGATGGGCTCGTTGATGTAGTTGTCGGTCAGGTCGGCCACGCTGTTGGCGGGCAGGCTAAAGGTGTATTCGGTGGAGTATTCCAATCCCTTGTACTCGAAGGTGACGGTCTTGCCGCTCACGGCGGGTGTGAGGGTCAGGCCGGCCAGGGTGGCAGTAGCGCCTTCGGCCACCTTGACGCGCTCATCGAAGGTGAGCACGATCTTGCCGGTAGCCGAAGCACCAGTGGCGCCATTCTCGGGCACGGTGCTGACGAGCACAGGAGCCACGCCGTCGTCGACGAGCTTCGGCGTGCCGGTGATGAAGAACATGGCCAGCGTGTTGCCGTCGTTGGCCGAGGCGGTGCCGTCGATGGCCGAGGTCTTGTCAGCAATCATGCGGATGTAGAGCTCGGCCTGGTTGTTGGCCTCGGCAGGCAGCTGCTTGCTGAACGAGGCGGCCGTCTTGGCGCCCGTCATGGTGATGCTGCCGAACTTGGTCCACTCCTTGGCGTCGAGCGAATACTCGGCATCGTAGGTCTGATAGGCATTGTAGTTGTAGAGCATCTGGAACTGAACGTTGATGTCGGTGAAGGCCTCGGCGTTGACCTTGGTCTGCCAGTGCCAGTGACCCACGTCGCCGTTCTGCGAGCCGGTGCGCCAGTTGGTGGCGGCACCTGCGAAGCTCTCATAGCCACCGGCGGCCTCGGTCGACTTGTCGAGCCAGCCACTGGTTTCGCCCGTCTCGGTGTTGACGAGGTTCAGGGCGTCGGTGTCGTTGTCCTGGGCGGCGAAGTCAGCCTTACGGCCGCTGCCACCGCTGACGTAGAAGTCCCAGCCGGCGATGATGTCGGCCTCGGCATAGAAAGCGGTCAGCTCAACATTGTCGGTCATGGAGACAATCTTGCTGGAGTTGGTCTCGCCGTCGCTCCAGTTGGTGAAGGTGACAAGACCCTCGTACTGGTCGGCCTGCAGCTGTACGGCCGTGCCGTCCTCATACATCCACTTGCCGTCGACCACCGTGGGAGCGGGGCTTACCTTGACCATGTAGTCGTTGGTGCCGTCGACGGTCAGGGCCAGCTCGTAGGTGTTCACCTGAATGAAGTTGGCAGTGAGCACGGCGTCGGCCTCGACGGTATAGACGAACTTGGCGTCCTCACTGACCACGTCGCCGTTGGCGTCGGTCCAGTTCACGAAGTCGTAGCCGAAGTTCTCGGTGGCCGTGAGCGTCAGCTCGGTGCCGGCCTCGAACTCAGAGCCCGAAGGATAGACATTCACCGAACCGCCCTCCTCTGGAGAAGCCGCAGCGGCGAAGGTGTAGGTCACGACATCCTCAATAGTGCCGTTGACCACACCGTTGATCTTCACGTTACCGATACAGATGTTCTTGTTGTTGGCAGTCTTGGAAATGTAGAAGCGCAGTGAGAACACGTTGCCGGCATTGGCGAAGTCAAGGTCGAGCGTGTGGTTCAGGCTGGCCGTTGAACTGTTGGCGCCGTTGTTGCGCAGCGTGGTCGAGGCGTCGACGTCGGTGATGGTACTTGCGACGTCGTCGACAGCATAACCCCACGAGTAGGTAGCACCGTCGGTGCCCACCTTTACGCAGTCGTAGCTGACGCTCGTGGCCTGGAAGGTGAGGCCGGGGGCCATTTTTACACGATACTCAATCATCACGCCCTCAACGTTGCCGGCGTTCGATGTGGTAGGCTGATAGTTCACCATCGTCGACTCGAAGTAGGTGGAGGTGCCGATCTTCAGATTGCTGCCGGTTGCCCACAGGGCGCTCTGGACGGCGTCTTCAATCTCAGCCGTGGGCGTGCCGTTGGCCTCGTTGCCCACCTTCCAGCTGATGGTGCCCTCGACCTCCTCGAACGTCATTCCGGCGAGCTGCTTCTCAACCTTCGGCAGGACCACCTGGATGTAGCGGAAGTAGGAGCCGTCGCCAATGACGATGTCGATGTTGTCGGCTGTGTTCTGGATGGTGTAGGTTACGGTGTTGCCGCTGGCGGTGTAGTCGGTCTGGCCGTCGATGGTGGTGGTCGTCGTGGCGCTGTAGCTCTCGATGGTCACCACGGCGCCCTTGGCCGAAGGAATGGTGAACGTGGTGCCGCCGTTCAGCTGGCACCAGTCGGTCCAGTTGGCGTTGGCAAACTTACCAGGGCTGGTGCTGAGGTCGGCCTTCACGTCGATGGTCTGGCCGTTGACGGTGGCCTGGGTGACCCAGATAAGTCCGCTCTTACCCTCCCACTGACGGGTGGGTGCACCATTCTGGCGCTGGAAGTCGAACTTCACGGTGACGGGCTCTTTCTGGTCGCCCAGGTTGGCAGCGTTCTTTGTGAAGACAGGGGTCAGATTCATGGTCTCGCCCTTGGCAACTACAGCATCGCCGACCTTGTAGTCGTTCTGTCCGTCGGTCCAGGCCGTCAGGGTGTAGCCCTCCTTGTAGACTGTGAAGTTCTGCGGGATGACGACGCGCGTGCCTGCCTCAACGGTCTGGGCGTCGGGAGCATCGCCCTCGGCACCGGTATTGGCTATGTCGAAGGTGACGGTGGTCGTGGTGGGAGCCACGACCTCGCCGTCGTCACCGACGATGGCAATGTTGTTGACGTTGGCAGTGGTGGAACCGCTCTGGGCCTGGAAGGTCAGCACGAGCGTGTAGTAGCCCTTGGCCAGCACCGGCGTGGGCTGGCTGACGCTCTGCGGGTCGGTGGCATCCCAGTTGCCGGTCTTGGTCACAGCCTGTGTGTAGTCATAGACCGTCTCGCCGGCAGCGTCCTTCAGCGTCCATTGGATGCTGATGCCGTCGTTGGGCGTGCCTACCTTGTAAGAAATGTTATAGGCCTGCTCCTTGGTGTTGTACACTTTGAAGGTGGCGGTGTTGCCGGGCTGCATCCAGTCGATGTGGCCGTCGCTGGCAATGTTGGCACGGTCGCCCGTCAGCGTTGCCTTCGAGTTGTCGAGCGATGCGCTGGGGATGACCACGGCGTCGGCGTCGATCTCCTCGCGCTCACCGGTGATCTCAATCTTCGTGATGAACAGGTTGGTGGCGGTCTCTGCACGCGTCATGGTGATGGTCGAGCTGCCTGCACCGGCATTGGCGGTGACGTCGAGAACAATGGTGTTGGGCTCGGTGCCGTACTCGTCGGTGCCGATGACGGCGGAATGGATGTTGACAAACTCCAAACCACCGCTTGTGGCTGTCGTAAGGGTGCTGCCGTCGTCGAACTTCAGCAGGGCGCCCGACACCTTGTCGGCTGCGTCTTTGTTGCGATAAGCCGTGATGGCAATCTGGTCGCCGGCCTCAAGGGGCTCGTCGAGTGTGATGGTGACCACGGCGCCCGAGAAGTCCTTCGCACCGTTCAGACGGATTGTGGTGTACTCCGCATTGGCATAGCCGACGCTCTGCCCGTCGGAAGCCACAGCTTTTCCTCCTGTTTCTTCGCCGGGTGTCCATGAGTAGATGACGCCGGCTTCAACAGCGGGAGCTCCTCCGAAGAGCATGGCAAGCATGCTCAGCAAGGATAATCGTAATAGTTTTGACTTCATACTGTTTGGTTTTTAGTTAGTAATAAAGGAATTAATAAATGTTCATAAATTTAGCTTTTGAATGGTCTGCGTGCCGTCAGAACTTGTGGTCACCTTGATGACAAAGCCTTTTTGGGGACAACCTGGCAGGCGGATGCCTTGCAGCGTGTAGTAGGCTGAGGTTGAACCATCAGAAGATGGCGCAAACCGTTGGCTGATGCCCTGGGCTGTTGACAATACGTTTCCGGTTATCACCACATTGCCTACTGCAGTGGCCTTGCCGGCATTCAGCCCGTAGATGTTGATGATGAGCCGGCCGGTACCCTCCGTCGGGGCTATGTCGGCCAGGGTGTTCTCATATTGGGTATAGGCGTTGCGGGCCGGTTCAAGGGCATTCTCGATGACGGCATTCTGGGCACCCTGCCAACTGACGGCCTCGGTGCCTGAGTCAGTGCCGGCACGCTCGGTGTAGAAGGCGACCTTTGTGGGCTGGAACTGGTAGCCGTCGGCCGTGGTCAGACTGAAGGTGATGGCGTTCGACGCAGCGGGGCCGCTCTCCTTGGCCGTGGCCTTGAAGTCGGTCATCAGGCTGCGGCGTGTGCCGCTCATGGTCAGGTTGGAACCTACGGTGACGGCAGCGGCGCTGACGTAGGGCGCCAGTTCAGTGCTCACCTCGCCCGTCTCAGCCTTGGCGGTGTTGAGCTTCCATGTGATGGTGCCGGTGGCGGTGACGTTGCCGCCCGGTGTAGGGCCAACCTCCTCGGCGACATCCTCATTGATGGCTTTCACCAACACTTCCCACTCGTTGTAATAAGGGGGGTAGTAGTCGCGCACGGCGTCGGTGGCGTCCTCGTTCTCCGTGAGCATGATGTGCTGTACGAGCTGGTTGCAGTAGACCTCAACGTTGGTGTACCACTTGGCCGGGTCGATGGTGTAGGCGCTGGCGTCGCTGGCGTCGTCGGGATTGAGTCCGTTGGCCAGTTCCCATTCGTCGGCGATGCCGTCCTTGTCGGTGTCGAAGCCCGTCGGACGGCTGCCGCGACCGAAATTGGTTTCGGTGTAGCCCTGCACGTCGCTGACGAGGTCGATGCGGCCAGGCTTGCCAGTCACCGAACCGCTGTAGAGCGCCAAGGCGTTCTCTGTCTCGTAGGCGTAGCGCGTGTCGACCTCGTCGGAATAGAGCGACGCGCCGGCATGGGCCAGCACCTGCGTATAGGCCGTCGGGGCGTCGTGAGTGGTCACCTTGCCGGTCGGGGCGGGCTCGTCGAGCCGGATGCGCACATAGTCGGTGGTGCCGGAGGTCAGATAGTCAACGTTCTGTCCGTTGTAGTGGTTCGGGTCTTTCGAATAGCGTTCGCCATTGCGGGTGATGGTGCCGCTGTCGTAGGCCATCTGTGCCCAGCCGGCCTCCTCATCGTCGATGAGGTTGCCTTCAAGATAGTAGCGGCTGGTCATTCCCCAATATTTGGGATAGCCCTCGGCGTTGCCGCTCGCGCCCACCGTGACCGTGGTCAGCTGGGTGGTCGATGCGGCCGGTCCCGTCTTGTAGTAGTTGCCCACCATGTTCACCTGACCGCCACCGGGCCCGCCATAACAGCCATTGCCACAGTTGTAGACGACGCAGTTGCGGAAGTCGACGTTCTCAGCCTGCACGGGGTTCTCCCACTGGTATTGCAGGTAGAGCTGGTTGGCGCTATAGCCCTCCCAGTCGTAGCGTGCACCGTTGAAACGTGGCGTGCGGTTGCCGTGGTGGATGAGCAGATTGTGGTGGAACGAAGCCAGCTTGCCGCCCCAGATGCCGCCGTAGCCGTGGGCACCCTTGCCGTGTCCGGCGTTCATGAGGCTCTCGCCGATGGTCGACCATTGGAGGGTGAAGTTGTTGTTGTCATAGAACGAGGCCACCTCGTCAATGCTCCATGAGAAGGAGCAGTGGTCAATCATAATGCCTGTCAGATGCCGGCACCAGGAGGCGTCGGCCCCGTCGTTGACGTTGCGTTCCTGACCGCGGCGCACGCGGATGTAGCGCATGATGATGTTGTTGCCGCCAGGACTGACGGTGTAGTAGCGCAAGGTGATGCCGGGTGATGGTGCCGTCTGGCCCATGATGGTGGTGTTGGCGCCTATGCTGACGTCGCTGTTGAGGGCAATGACGCCGCCCACGTCGAAGACCACGATTTTCTTGTCGCTGCCGCTGACGGCCTGGCGGAATGAGCCGTTGCCGGAGTCGTTCAGGTTGGTGACGTGGACAATCTTGCCGCCGCGGCCGCCGGTGACGTAGCGCCCATGGCCTTCAGCGCCGGGGAAGGCGGGCGTCTGCGCCGTGACGGTTGTCAGGGCACTGATGAGTAGTAAAGTCGTAAGTAGTTGTTTCATGTCGATTCTTTTTTTTTTTTCTCGTTATTCCGGGATTCCGTTATTCCGGGATTTCGTCGTTTCGGGATTCCGGCTTTTCGGGATTTCGGGATTTCGTCGTTTTGGGTCATTGCATGCGGTTGAGGCCTTCCCAACGGATGGGCCATGAGCCGTCCTGGGGGAAACCGGGGTTGTTGACTTGCTGGCAGCCGTCCCAGCCGGCGCACATCATGGCGACGGCCGTGAGCAGGGCGCCGTTGCCGGGCAGATAGAGACGCAGACGGTCGGGCGTCTGGAAGTTGTGGCCCTGCTTCAGGTAGGTGTTCTTCTGGGTGTCGATGAGCAAGGCTTTGAGGGCCGTCTCCGGCTGGCCCAGACGGGCGGCCGCCATGGCCGTCATGCCGTAGTCCCAGCCCCAGGTGGTCTGCCAGTTCCAGTTCGTCATCACCCAGTTGAGGGTTCGGGTCGTTGCGACGGAATCGCAACGCACAGTGGCGGCGGGCAGGATGCCGAGGGGAGCAAGAACGGCGGGGTGGTCGGAGCGGGATTTCAGGGCAAAATCAGATTCGGAAATCTCTTTGACCGCCACGTGAGTGGACGTGTCGAACGGATCGAAGGCCTGGGCCTTGGCTTTCTTGTCAAAAGGCTTGACAGGCAGGCCTGCAACCAGGATGCCATCCTCTTGCGGCAGAGGGGCGAGACGGTTGATGATGTCGTCCCATGCCTTATGGCGCCCGAGACCCTGTCGCTCGCGCCACTGCTGTGCAACGCTGAGGCCATAGGCCCAGTAAGCCAGCTCGAAGGGATGGTTATAGGAAAAGTCCTTTGACATTGACTCCTGCATGGCTGTAGCCCCCTTCAGGTAATAGGTCTTCGATTTAGCATCATAGCTGACAAAGTCGGCCATGAATTCAGCTGTTTCTTCAACCTGGCGGCCATATTTGGCGAGCGTCTCGCTTGTGGGGTCGGCACGATACATTTCCTCAGCCATATATATATAATGTGGCTGTTGCCAGATGAGGAACGAACCCGTGTTCGACGGAGCCTCGCCGGCCCAGGGGTCGGTCATCTTCATCCAGCGGATGCCCTTGAATCCCTGACGCTGAGCTATTTGCTTGGCTACAGGATATGCCACATTGTTATACCAATCAAGCACCTGGGCGACAACCTTCGGTCGGTTCCAGAGGGCAAAGTCGACCATGTGCCACCACGTCATTTCCAGATGCGGGCGACCGAACCAGGAGTTGTAGGTCAGGCCCGTCTCCTGCGGCGGTTGGGCGTTGGCGCAGTTCACCTGCGTCAGATACTGCGAGAGGACGACGCGGCGCTCCAGCTCCTTGGCACGCGGGTCGGTGCAGGCAGAGAAGTCGACAATGGCACCCTCCTGCCACCAGCGGTTCCAGGCGTGGATGACAGCCCGAAGTTCCTGGTCGAAGACGAGGACGGTTCCCCCTACAGCCTCCGAGGGGGCTTTGTCAGTATAGGTGGCCTCGAAGGCGAGTACGTCGTTGGGCGTGGTCAGAGTGAAGGTGTGAGGGGCCGATTCGGTCAACGTGGCCTTGCCTTCCCATCGCAGAGAGATGAAATAGCGGGTGGAGTCGAGGACGTGCTCGATGAGGGCAGCCTGCTTGCTGCTCTCCACGATGCGCGAGGTGTGGCGCTCGGGTTTCGTCCAGTCGCTGGCGGCATCGGCATGCTTGCCGGTGGGGTAGGGCAGACGGATGGTCACGGCGGCGCGTCCGTCTTTCAGCAGCGACGACTTGATGCGATAGAGCACGGCATCTCTGTCCTGCAGGGCAGCTGTGGTGACGTCGACCTGCTGGCCGTCGGCATGGAATGATGATTCAATGATGCCGTCGTAGAGCTTCAGTTCCTGGTGGATGCCGGCGAGCGACTGGAGCGGGAGGCTCTGGCCGCTGGTGTCTTTCAGGTCGAGCCCGATGGCGCCGAGGTTCAGGCGATGCGGGTTGACGCGGAAGTAGTTGGTGGCCTGTACGTGGCGGGACTCGGCGGCAGAACCGCCGAGCACAGTGTTGGCCTTGTATTCGGCGGCGGAAACGCCGGGCACAGTGTTGGCCTTGTATTCGACGGCGTAGGCTTCGGGGTGGCCATGACCAAGGTCGAAAGTCTTCTGGCTTTCGGCGGGCGTCAGGGCGTTGGTGTTTTCGAACTTATGCCATCCCCAGTCGGACATGGCTGTCAGAGGCACACCTGCCTCATAATCAAAAGGGTAGGACTGCAGACCGGTGACGTCGACCGTGGTGGCGAAGTGGCCGTTGCCGACGGTGAGCGAGGCCAGCGGGTCGGCCTCAGTGATGACGGGGTTGTTACGTGAAACAACAGCCTGGCGGTTGATGGGCTTGTCGAGATTATCGGTGTCATAGCCCAGCTGCTCCATCTCGAGCGAAGCCCAGATGAACGGGCCGATGCCCTTGGCGTCGTTGTCGCGAACGGGCTCCGAGAGATAGTAGTCGTAGCCACCGTCGCGGCGTCGGTTCTCCTTGACCGAGCCTTTCGGGTTGACCTGCTTCATGGCGGCAATGACCTCGTCGGTGGCGGCGGGGCCGAGGCCGGCGACGGCGCAGCAGGAGGTCAGCGAGATGGTCAGGTCATCATCGACGCGGATGAAATTGTTGACGATGCCGCGATAAGCCTTGATGCCTGCATCGCGGTATTTGGCGCCGACATAGCCCTTGCGGTAAGCCTTGAGCAGGGCATAGGTGAACATGGCCGAGCAGGTCGACTCCAGGTAATTGCCCTCGCGGCCCGGCGAATCCATCACCTGATACCAGACGCCAGCCTTCTTGTCCTGCCACTTCAGGATGGCGTCGAAGTCCTTGCGAAGCAGGTCGATGAGCTCCGTGCGGCGGGCGTAGGTCTCGGGCAGAGCGTCGAGCACCTCGATGAGGGCCATGGTGTACCAGCCCTGGGCGCGGCCCCAGCAGTGCTGCGAGAGCCCCGTCGCGGGGTCAGCCCAGAAGGCCTTGCGCGTCTCGTCGTAGGCATGGCGGTTGAGGCCGGTCTTCGGGTCGAGTGTGCGCTTGTAGGTTATTTTCAGCTGATTGACAGCGTCGTCGTAGATGGCGGTGACAGCCGCGACGGAATCGCGGCTCACGATGGCGCGGCGGTTCTTTTTCTTCGGGGCGGCGGTGGTGATGGGGGCGGTCAGGCAGCGGTAGGGCAGGCCCATGAAGATGCCGTCGAGCCACACCTGATAGGCATAGATGGCCTTATGCCAAAAGACGCTGTCAGCCTTGGTGCGCGGCTGTTCCTGCAGCTGGCGCATCATGGTCTGCATGGCCTTCAGGTTCTTGGCCTCGGGCCATTGCTGATACATGCGAGTGACGAAGTGGCCGGTGCGGATGTTGTCGAGGTTGTAATCGAGGAGATTATAGCCGCGGATGCTTCCGTCGGCATTGATCATCGTGTCTGTGTATTCCTGGCAGTAGCGGCGGATGTCGTCGCCGCCGTAGCGCAGGTAGGTGTCGAGCATGCCCTCGAGCTCGATGCCCATGACGTAGCTCCACTTGGGGCGCGTCGAGAAGTCGAGCATGAACGACTTCGGCACGCGCTTCATCTCCGAGCGCGTCATCCATTCGGAATAGTGCTTATAGGGCTTCTGCAGCAGTGAGAGCCCGCCGTTGACGTAGAGCCGGTCGAAGGTGACGCCGGCTGTCTTGCCCGTGATGGTGTTGCCCTGCTGCACGCCGTTGAAGCGGCAGTTGCGCACGGTGATGTCGCTGACGAATGTATCCTCGTCGAGCCCGATGATCTGCACGCCATAGCGCGACTTCTGGCACGTGACGTTCTCCATCAGCACGCGGCGCACCGTCGGGTAGTTGCCGCGGCAGCAAATCTCGTTGTGCTCGTAGTCGAGGTTGATCTTGAGCACGCTCTCGCCGCACTGGCCCACCTCGATGTCGCGGACGTAGATGTCCTCGATGACGCCGCCGCGGCATGAGTTCGTCTTGATGCGGAGCACGCGGTCGAGCGAGGGCGAGTCCATGGTGCAGTCGTGTGCAAAGACATTGCGGCAGCCGCCAGATATTTCGCTTCCGATGACGACGCCGCCGTGGCCGTTCTTCATCTGACAGCGGCGGATGATGATGTTCTGCGAGGGCATGGCGCGCTCCCGACCGTCGCGGTTGCGCCCGCTCTTGATGGCAATACAGTCGTCGCCGGTGTTGAAGTAGCAGTCCTCGATGAGCACGCGGTCGCACGACTCGGGGTCGCAGCCGTCGCCGTTGGGGCCGTCGTTGTTGATGGTGACGCCGCGCACGGTGACGTCCTCCGACTTCAGGGGATGGATGACCCAGAAGGGCGAGTCGAGCAGCGTGACGCCCTCGATGAGCACGCGCCGGCACTGGTTCAGACCGATGAGCTGCGGGCGCAGACCGTCGTTGGCACCGAAGGAGCGCTCAGCCGTGGGCTGCCCCTGAGCGTCGCGCATGGGGATGCCGTCCTCGCCGTTCTTCAGCAGTCGGGGGCGCGCTTCGAGCTTCTGGCTGACGGAGCCCTCCGTCCAGCCGTAGCGGGGCGAGCCGCACCAGGGCCACCAGGTCTGGTTGGAGCCGCCGCCGTCGATGGTGCCGCGGCCCGTGATGGCGATGTCGTTCTGCCCGAAGGCATAGATGCAAGGCGACAGGTTATAGCAGTCGAGCCCTTCCCACGACGTCTCGACGACGGGATAAAGCTCGGGCTGGAAGGCGAAGCGCAGCACGGCTCCCTCCTCGACGACCAGGTTGACACCGCTTTTCAGGGCGATGGCTCCGGTCAGGAACGTCTGTCCGGCCGGGACGACGACGCGGCCGCCGCCCTTCTTCGAGCAGCGGTCGATGGCCCGCTGAATGGCTTTCTGGTTCTGGGCTGCCGTAGCCGTGGGCTTGGCGCCTTGCTTGGTGATGACGTACTCGGCATTCTTGAACTGAGGCGCCTGGATGCTCTGCTCAATCTGCTGGTAAAGAGTGGCGTTCCACTGTTGAGCCGCGATGCCCAGCGGGAGTAGCACTGCCAGCGTGAGCAGGCTGTAGATTCTTCTCATGAGATACTATAGTTTTAGTTGCTTTAAGGCGCAAAGTTACGAAGAAAAAACGAGACCGCCAAATAGTCTTGGCCGTAAAGTGCTAAATTTTACGTAAAGGTTTACGTAACGAGGTGTGATGGTCGGTTTATAAAACAGAAAAACGGTGCTTTTCGAAAGTAATATACCCCTATATTACCTTCAAGAAGCACCGTTTTTCATGAATTGAAGTCAACGACTGAGGGCGTCGAACAGACGGTCGAGGGCAAGGTCTGCGTTGCCGTCAGCCTCGTTGAGCAAGGTGACGAACTTCGAGCCGATGATGGCGCCGGCGGCGTTCTGCCGGGCGGCTTCGAGCGTCTGTCTGTTGCTGATGCCGAAGCCGATCATGCGCGGATTGCGGAGCTGCATGCGGTCGATGCGGCGGAAGTAGTCCTGCTTCTGCTCATCGAACGACTTCTGGGCGCCGGTGATGGCGGCCGACGAGACCATGTAGATGAACCCGTCGGTGTTGTCGTCGATGAAGCGGATGCGCTCGTCGCTGGTCTCGGGCGTGATGAGCATGATGACGCGCAGGTCGTGGCGGTCGGCAGCCGGTCGGACGGTGGCGAGGTAGTCGTCGAACGGCAGGTCGGGGATGATGAGCCCCGAGACGCCCGCGTCGGCCGCGTCGGCGCAGAACTGCTCGATGCCGTAGTGGAGGATGGGGTTCAGGTAGCCCATCAGGATGAGGGGGATGCTGACCTGCTCCCTGACGGCCCTCAGCTGCTCAAGCAGGAGCCTGACCGACATGCCGTTCTTCAGTGCCCGTGTGGCGGCGGTCTGGATGACGGGACCGTCGGCCAGCGGGTCGCTGAAGGGAATGCCCACCTCGATGAAGTCGATGCCGCGGCGCTGCATCGTCAGGATGACGTCGCCGGTGCTGTCGAGGGTGGGGCATCCGGCGCAGAAGTAGAGGCTGAGCAGCTTGCGGTCGCCCCGCGTGGCAAATAGTTGGTTTATCTTATTCATTTCAGTTGTTCGAGGAATGATTTAAGTTTATCAACATCCTTCAGGGCGGGGGCAGACTCGAAACGGCTGTTGAGGTCGATGCCCATGAAGTTGGGATGATGGAAATCGCGGATGCGCCCGGCGTCGTCAGGGCCGATGCCGCCGCTCAGGAAAAAGGGCTTCTCGCCGACGTAATCGGCGAGCACACTCCAATCGAAGTGCTGGCCGCTGCCGCCCTTCTGCGGTGTGGCGGTGTCGAAAAGGAAAGCGTCGACGCAGGATTCATATTGCAGGCAGGTCGCAATGATATTGCGACATACAGGGGAGGCGGGCATGTGGATGGTCTTCCAGATCTGGATGCCGGGATGAAGGTCGGGGTCGATCGTGGCCCGCAGGTTGCGGATGAGCGTCGGCGACTCCGAGCCGTGGAGCTGGATGACGTCGAGTCCGAAGTTGACCACGCGCGTGATGATGTTCTGGGGCATCTCGTCGACGAAGACGCCGACGGTCTTCACGGCCTTGAGGTCGGTGGGTGAGGCCTTGTCGGGGATGATGCCCGCATGGGTTGGAATCATGGTGACAAACCGTGGCGACTTGGGATAGAAAATCATCCCGATGTAGTCGACACCCAAACCGGCGACCTGGCGGATGTTCTCGCCGTCGCGCATTCCGCAAACTTTTATCTTCATATCTGTCGTATAAATTCTTTCAGTGCCAGTCCCGGCTGAGGCGCGCGCATGAAGCATTCGCCGATGAGGAACCCGCGGTAGCCGACGTTCCGTAATCGGCTGATAACCTGCGGATTGTTTATACCGCTTTCACTGACTTTTACTGCATCCTCAGGCAGTTTCTCGGCCAGTCGGAACGAAGTCTCTACGTCGGTCATGAAGGTGCCCAGGTGGCGGTTGTTAATGCCGCAGACGTCGGGGCCGGTCTCGATGTACTCCAGCTCGCGCTCGTCGTGCATCTCGAGCAGCACCTCGAGTCCCAGCTCGTGGGCCAGGGCGGTCAGTCGCCGGCACTCCTCCTTGGTGAGGCAGGCCGCTATGAGCAGCACGGCCGAGGCCCCGCAGAGGGCAGCTTCGCAGACCTGCAGCTCGTCGACCACGAAGTTCTTGAACAGGATCGGGATGTCGACGCCAGACTGGCGCGCCTCAGTGATAAAACGCGAATCACCCGCAAAATATTGCCTGTCGGTCAGAATACTGATGGCCGCAGCGCCGTTCTGCTGGTAGCTGAGCGGAATCTCGGCGGCGCGCCCCTCCTCCTTGATCCAGCCGCGCGAGGGCGACCGCCGTTTGAACTCGGCGATGATGCCCGTCGGCGAGTCCAGCAGGGCCTGGCGGAGCGACGGCTTTCGGCTGCGCAGCCGGGCCATCTCCTTGCGCTTCGCGGCCACGATTTGTTCTAAAATGTCAGCCATCTCGATGTCAGGAATTGAGTTCAACGAATCGTCTGAACGTCTGCAGGGCGCGGCCGCTGTCGATGCTCTCGCGGGCCATCTCGATGCATTCGTCGATGGACTTGCTGCCCCGCTCCAGCACCTGAATGCCGAAGGCCGCGTTGGCCAGCACGATGTCCTTCTGGGCCGGCAGGGCGCGGTTCTCGAGCACGGCGTCGAAAATTTGGGCGGCCTCCTCCTCGGTGGCACCGGCCACGAGTTCCTCGGGCAGGGCCTTTCGGAATCCCAGGTCGGCGGGCGAGAAAATGCGCTCGTAACCCGACGGAGAACCGTCGGGCACGGTGGGATGGATGCCGACGGTCACCTTGAAGTCGCCCGTCAGCGAAATCTCGTCGTAGCCGTCGATGGAGTTGACGATGCCGTAGTCGATGCCGATCTTCTGATACACCTGCGAGTAGAGCCGCATCTGGTCGAGGTTGGCCACGCCGAGCAGCTGGCATTGCGGCTTCGAGGGATTGACGATGGGCCCCAGGAGATTGAAGAACGTGGGGAAGGGTAGGGCCTTGCGAATGGGGCCTACGAACTTCATGGCGCGGGCAAAGAGTTGAGCGTGCAGATAGACGATGCCCACCTCGTTGATGGAACGGTTCAGCCGGTCGATGTCGTCGGTGAAACGCACGCCGTGGTGGGCAATGACGTTCGACGCCCCGCTGGTGGACGTGGCGGCGAAGTTGCCGTGCTTGGCCACGCGATAGCCAGCGCCGGCGATGACGAAGCAGCTCGTCGTCGAGATGTTGAACGTGTTCTTGCGGTCGCCGCCCGTGCCGACGACGTCGATGTAGCGGTCGCACTGGAGCGGCACGGGGACGCCCGTCTCCAGGATGCCGTCGCGGAATCCCAGCAGCTCGTCGACGGTGATGCCGCGCATCTGGATGCCGGTGAGCAGGGCGGTCACCTGCTCCACGGGATATTTGTCCTGGGTGATGCCGATGAGGACCTGCTTGGTCTCCTCGCGGCTGAGCTCCTCGTGGTTGAGGATGCGGTTGAGAATCTCTTTCATAAGTCTATAAAGTTTTTAATCATTTGTTTTCCTTCGGGAGTGAGAACGCTTTCGGGATGAAACTGAATGCCGTGGACGCACAGCTGGCGGTGGCGCAGGGCCATGATCTGGCCCTGGTCGCTGACGGCGGTTATCTCAAGACAGTCGGGGAACCGGTCGCGGCTGACCACCCAGGAGTGATAGCGCCCGACGGTGAAGTCGTCGGGAAGCCCCCTGAAGACGGGGTCGTCGGCAATGCGGTGGCAGGGTGTGGCAACGCCGTGGAACACGTCGCTGAGGTTCTCCAGCTGTCCGCCGAAGGCCTCGCCGATAGCCTGATGGCCGAGACAGACGCCCAGGATGGGCTTCAGGCCGGCATAAGTGCGGATGACGTCGAGCAGCAGGCCGGCCTCCGAGGGGATGCCGGGGCCTGGCGAGAGGATGATCTTGTCGAAGCGTTCCAGCTGGCTGAGCTCAAACTGGTCGTTGCGGACGATGGTGACGCCGGCGCCGAGCTCCTTCACGAGATGACTCAGGTTATAGGTAAACGAGTCATAGTTGTCGATGATGACGATGTTCATAGTTCCGATGCGATGGTTATGGCGCGGCGCAGCGCACCGAGTTTGTTGTTCACTTCCTGCAGTTCATAGTCCTCATTGCTCTTGGCCACGATGCCGCCGCCGGCCTGGAACCACAGCTCACCGCCCCGCGCGACGAAGGTGCGGATGGTGATGGCCTGGTTGAGCGAGCCGTCGAGCCCGATGATGCCGATGCAGCCGCCGTAGGCGCCGCGGTTGTGCGGCTCATACTCCGAGATGAGCTGCATGGCCCGCACCTTCGGGGCACCGCTGAGCGTGCCGGCGGGGAAGGTGTCGATAAACGCCTTGATGGGGTCTGCACCCTGGTCAAGCAGACCGCTGACGCGCGAGACGAGGTGAATGACGTGCGAGTAATACTGAATGTCCTTATAGTATTCAACCTTGACGTCGTGGCAGTTGCGCGAGAGGTCGTTGCGGGCCAGGTCGACGAGCATCACGTGTTCGGCATTCTCCTTGGGGTCGTTGCGCAGGAACTCGGCGCCCCGTCGGTCAGCCTCGGCGTCGCCCGTGCGCTTCGTGGTGCCGGCAATGGGGTCAATGTAGGCTTTAAACATTGAACATTGATCATTGACCATTGAACATTGATCATTGAACATTGAACATTGACCATTGACCATTGAACATTTGTCAATCCTGCAGTGCGTCTCGGGCGAGGAGCCGAAGATGCGGAATCCGCCGAAGTCGAAATAAAACAGATAGGGCGAGGGGTTGATGCTGCGCAGGGCACGGTAGAGCTTGAAGTCGTCGCCCTCGTAGCGCTGGACGAAGCGGCGCGAGAGCACAATCTGGAAGACGTCGCCGCGCAGGCAGTGCTGGATGCCCCGGCGGATGTTGGCCTTGTGCTCCTCGTCGGTCAGTGTCGAGCTGACGTCGCCGACGGGCTTGAAGTCGTAGGCCTTCACATTGGCGCGGTTCATGGCGTGCATGACGCTGTCGATGTCGGCGGCGTCGCCGATGGTGACGACCTTCAGGCGGTTGTTGTGATGGTCGAACACGATCACCACCTTATATAAGATATAGAGCAGGTCGGGAGCGTCGTTCTTCGCCTGTGTCTCATCCTTCACGGCGATGTCCTCGAAGTAGCGCACGGCATTGAACGAGGTATAGCCGAACAGACCGATGCTCTCAGCGTCATCGCCCGTCACATGGAGGCGGTCGATGAGCGCATGGATGGCGTCGGCCGTGGTGAATGCCGGCCCGACCTGATGCGTCTCGCTCGACCCGTCGGGGAAGGAGATGGTGGCCACGCCATGGCCCACGGCCACGCTGGCCATCGGGTTGATGCCGATGAACGACCTCGAGTTAGCGGCGTCGTGGTAGTCGCTGCTCTCCATCAGTGCGCTCTGCGGATAGAGGTCGCGCAGCCGCATGTAGACGCCGACGGGTGTGTAGAGGTCGGCCAGGATGGTCTGGGAGGTGGTGTAAAGGGCCCAGCCGCAAGGCTTCTCCGAAGGCGCCCACCCCAAACCCCTCCCCAAGGGAGGGGCTTGGTTACTATTGTTATTGGTATTATTCATCTTATTTCTTTGTTTTTATTTTTTTTCTTTTGTTATTTTCTTTTATTCCTTATTTTTTATTCTTTTTTTCTTATTTCAATCACCAAGTCTATTCAGCTCCCCTCCCTTGGGGAGGGGTTGGGGGTGGGCTATTGGGGGTGGGCTAAGTACGTCTCAATATCTTTATCCCCGCGGCCGCTCACTGTCAGCACGACGACGTCGTCCTTCTTGAACTGCACCTTCGACAGCGCCGCGACGGCGTGGGCACTCTCGATGGCGGGGATGATGCCCTCCATGCGCGTCAGCTCGTAGCCGGCGCGGATGGCCTCGTCGTCGTTGATGCTGAGCACGCGGGTGCGCCCCTGACGGGCCATGTGGCAGTGCATGGGCCCCACGCCGGGATAGTCGAGTCCGGCGGAGATGGTGAAGGCCTCCTGAATCTGGCCGTCGTCGTCCTGCATGACGAGCATCTTCGCCCCGTGGAGGATGCCGACGGTGCCGCGGTGAATGGTCGCTGCGGTGTGGTCGGTCTGCCAGCCGTGGCCGCCGGCCTCTGCCAGCACGATCTTCACCCGCTCGTCGTCGACGTAGTGGTAGATGGTGCCGGCAGCATTGCTTCCGCCGCCGATGCAGGCGATGAGGTAGTCGGGATAGTCGCGCCCGATCTTCTCCTCGAGCTGCCATTTGATCTCCTCGCTGATGACGCTCTGCATCCGAGCCACGAGGTCAGGGTAGGGGTGGGGCCCCATGGTCGAGCCGACGATGTAGAACGTGTCCTGCGGATGGCAGCACCAGTCGCGGATGGCCTCCGAGCAGGCGTCGCTGAGCGTCATGTTGCCCGTGCGGACGGGATGCACCTCGGCGCCCAGCATCCGCATGCGCTCCACGTTGGTGTGCTGGCGCTCCACGTCGGTGGCCCCCATGAACACCTCGCAGCGCATGCCCATCAGGGCGCAGACGGTGGCCGTGGCCACGCCGTGCTGTCCGGCGCCCGTCTCGGCGATGATGCGCGTCTTGCCCGTCTTGCGGGCCAGCAGGATCTGACCGATGGTGTTGTTGATCTTGTGCGCCCCCGTGTGGTTCAGGTCTTCGCGCTTCAGGTAGAGGCTGCAGCCGTACTGCTCGCTCATCCGCCGCGCATAGTACAGGGGCGACGGGCGCCCCACGTAGTCACGCAGAAGCTGGTGATACTCCCGCCGGAAGTCGTCGCTCTCGACGATGTCCAGATACTGCTCCTGCAGGTTCCTGACCGTAGCATAGAGAATCTCGGGCACGTAGGCGCCGCCGAATTCCCCGTAGAATCCCCTTTCGTCAACTGAATACTTACTCATGTCCTGTTTTTTCTTAATTTTTATGTTCTGCCTAATGATTCGTACACCGCCGATGTACGTTTCGTACATCCCCAATGTACCAATCGTACATCGGCGCTGTACGGTTTTTGGGTGTACGGAGCTTTTGTCATAAAATTTTTAGAGGCCCGCCGTAAGAACGACGAGCCTCATATCTGACTTAGCGCAAACGCACACAGGGCAAGCTTCTCACGACCATCTGAATCCTGAGCTTCGCCACCACCATGCGCTGATTGCCAAATTGTTCATAATTATTCTTGTTTTTGTCGGTTTCGCTTGCAAAAGTAATCATATTCCCTGAAATTCACAAACTTTTAGTCAACTTTTTAATGTTTTTGGGATAAAATGTTTAACTTTGCAGGCAATATACGCATACTAAAACTATAAACGATAAAAACCGATTATGAGAACCGTCAGATTAGCGACAGCCATCGCCATGCTCATTCTTTCGCTTGCGCAGGGCCGGGCCGACAACCAGAAGACCACGGTCGAGAAGGTCAGCACGACCGTCGACCTGACCGACGACGTCGACTATATCGTCACTTCAGCCATACCCTTCACCGACGAGGGCATCGTCAATATTCAGAACACCGACCACGCCGTGCTGATCCTCGAAGGAGTGAAGCCCTCGGCCGCCGTCAACCTGCTGGCGACCCACGTCAGGGTCAGCGGCCAGCGGGCGCAGAACAACAGCAACTGCCAGGTGAAGATGTACAACCGCGGTGCGATCATCATGCCCTATGCCAGCACGATGAAGCCCCTGACCGTCTATGCCGAACCCAACTTCCAGGGCGAATCGGTCAACGATTTCGGGCTCGAGAGCTCCGGCGGACTGATGAACACCCTGACCGACCAGAAACTGAACAACCGCATCCGCTCGTTCAAGCTGAAGCGCGGTTACATGGTCACCTTCTCCACCCGGGCCCGCGGCCGCGGCTACAGCCGCTGCTTCATTGCCGCCACTGCCGACCTCGAGGTGGCTGCGCTGCCCGCCATCCTCGACCGCAGCATCACGTCGTACCGCATCTTCAAGTGGAACGATGCGAGCAAGGTGGGACTGGCCTCTGCTGGCGGCGACAATGCCGCCTGCTCGGCGCTCAACGTGACGAGCACCTATTCATGGAACCAGGGCACCGACATGGGGCCCGACGTGGAGTGCGTCTCTCATCACATCTACGAGGACTATCCGTCGGCAGCCGCCTGCGGCAACGTGACCTATACGCCCCACATGAAGACCAACAACGAGCCCCGCAACTCGTCCGACGACCATCCGCAGGACCTGCAGACCATCCTGAACAACTGGGAGAACCTCATGGCCACGGGCATGCGCCTCTGCTCGCCCTCGTCGTGGGACGGCAGCGACTACTGGAACGGAACGGGATTCCTGCGCGAGTTCTTCGACTCCATCGACGCGCGGGGCTGGCGATGCGACATCCTCGACATGCACTGCTACTGGGCTGAGGGCAACTTCGGCAACCTGCAGAACTGGGTCAACGCCGTCCACAGGCCCATCTGGATCTCCGAGTGGTGCTGGGGCGCCTCGTGGAACAACAACGGAGCCTTTGCCAGCGGCGTCACCCAGACACAAGTGCGCGATGCACTGCAGCGCATCTGCAACAACCTGAACAGCTACGACTACGTGGAGCGCTACTTCTACTGGAACGGCGAGCGCGCCCCGTCGCGCGTCTATGACGGCGCGCTGACGCCGGCTGGTCAGATGTACAGCCAGCTGAATTCGGGCGTTGGCTATAACGGCAAGTATGACTACGTGCCGCGGGCGCCGCGCATGTACGATCCGGCCAACCTGACCATCACGTTCGACAAGAGCACGCATGTGGCTACGCTCACGTGGCACGAATATAATGGCGAATACAACCAGCGCGTCACCGTGGAGCGCCGCCAGGGCGACGGCCATGCCTGGGAGACCATTGCCGAAGTGGCGATGCAGGAGACTGAGGCTGACTACACGTTTGAGGACGCCGAGGCCGTCAACGGCTGCCAGTATCGGGTCCTCGTGGTCGATGCCAATGGGAAGGAGCGCTACACCCGCATGGTGATGGCCGCCAGCGACGACCTTGTGCCGGGCGACGGCGTGCAGGTGGACGGCCAGACGAAGTACCTGGGCGGCAACGTCCTGTCCAACGGCGACTTTGACATGGGCACCCACCTGTGGACCAACGGTCTCGGCGAGCCTATCGGGGCGCCCTATTTCCAGGTCGTTCCCGTCGGTGGCATTGACGGCGGCGCCTATCTGCAGGCCTATGGCAACGGGACCGTTAACTCGGAGCAGGCGCTCAAGACCGTCGTCGACGTGAAGCCGCAGACCGACTACTACTTCACCGGGGCCGTGTGCAACTACGGCGGCATCTTTGCCCAGATCGACCTGAGCGTCGACGGCACAGCCGTTTCAGCCACTGCCGGCACACTCAGCAATGCCACGGGCAACTGGCTCACGCAGTTCACTGCCTTTAATACCGCTGACTATGAGAAGGCCGTCATCGCCTTCCGCTCGCTGGCCGGTACGGCGCAGTTCGACAAGCTCATGCTCTGCCAGCTCTTTGACACACAGGAGGAAGCCCTCGCCGACGCTGCTGAGAAGCAACTGATGAAGGCCGAGGCCTTCCGGACCTATAACACGCGCTATCCTGAACTGAACGACGGCCTGCCCGCCACGCTCGACGAGGCCCTGCTGGCCTATCGTAACAGACCGACGCTCGACCGGCTCATTGCCGACGCCACCCGGCTGCTGGAGGATTGCAGTCTCTACGACCCTGATGCGATCCTGCCGGAGGCTTTGGCACAGGCCTCTGCGGCGCGGACCCCGTCGGAGGTGAATGCAGCCGTCGGGCGGCTGGAGAATGCCATCCAGACCTACCTCTCGCCGGTCAGGATTGACAATCTGATCAAGCAGCCGAAGTTCGCCTCCTCAACGGGCTGGACCACCAAGTGCGGCACCTACACCGGCGGCGACCAGCGCACCAACTCGCAGGACGGCGTGACGTTCTGGAATGCCTGGTGGTCGGGCATCAGCGCCTCTGAGGGCCAGGCCAAGACCATGGAAATCAAACAGCAGTTGACGGGGCTCGACCATGGCCTCTACGCCCTGGAGTGCAAGGCTTCGACTGAGCATTATTGCCTCAGCGACCAGCACGGCTATATCGACAACGGCGACCATAGGGCCGAGACGCCCGCACTGACGGCCGATTATTTCGACCTGCCTTCCGTTTCCGTGGCCGACCGCTGGCAGACGCTCGTCACGACGCCCGTCTACGTCGGCGACGACGGTACGCTGACCATCGGCTTTGTCGGTTCCAAGCAGGGAGCCGTCGACAATGCCTGGCACCGCTTGGGCGAGCCCACCAGCACGGGCGACAAGCGCGAAGGCTGGTGGTGCGCCACTGACTTTGCCCTGCGCTTCACGCCCCTCTATCGTGTCAGTGTCACGCCTGGCCAGTGGGGCGTCACGTGTCTGCCCTACGCTGTCCATCCCAGTCCCGACATTTCTTTCTACGAGATTGCCGGTATCACGCCCGACCTGCAGAACCTCTGCCTCCGCCAGATTGACGAGGCCCAGGCCGGCGTGGCGTTTATCTATAAGACAACGGCACCGGACGTAGCCTTCCTCGAATATGGCGAGGCCGTCAAGTCGACCACCGACGGCCCCGGCGGTCTGCGCGGCTTCCTGAAGACCAGTGCCCGCGTGCCCAAGGACTATTACTACCTGACCGAGGGCCGCTGGGAAAAGGTTGGCAGCACGCGTCCCACGATGACCAACTACACGGGCATCATCCGCCCGCAGACCGACACCCACAGCCAGCCGTTGGCAGTGCTCGACAGCTGGGACGGCGCCATGATGCCCATCGTCGGCATGACCCCGGAGGAGATGGCTGCCTCAGTGGCTGCTCCCCTTGTCAGCGACGGCGCTGCCACCTACTTCACGCTCGACGGCCGTCGCGTCGAGGCCGGCGAACTGCGGCAGGGCGTCTATGTCAGAGTCATGAACGGGCGCGCTCAGAAAACGATTATCCAATAACATTATCAACACATGAATGACAAACTGAGACTATCGGCACTTGTGCTCATTGCCGCCCTCACCATGGCGGCCAATGCCCAGGAACGTTCTTCGTCGAGCCTATATCTGGTGGCTCAGGGAGCCTCCGACGTCACGCTCCCCTTCAGCATCCAGGCCGAGGGACAGCGCTTTGCACCCACCTGGGGCCTCGACCAGGCATGGATTAACGAGCAGAACCTGCGCAAGGGGCTCAACCACATGGGCAAGGAAAACATCGGCGTCGGCCGTTCGGCTTTCCGCACGACCAAGGCCCTGACGAACGACTCCGTCCTGCAGAGCGACCAGACCACCTACCTGCGCCGCCGATCTAACATGTTCGATATCGTCGACGCGCAGCTGCCGCTCATCCTGACTGCTGACCAGGAGGCCGGCTCGGATGAGTACTTCGTCAAGAACAAGAGTGCCGACGTCAACCACTGGGCTGCCAACATCAACAGCCACGTCCACTGGCTGCAGCAGAACACGCAGCACCCGGTCATGGCTGTCTCGCCCTTCAACGAGCCCGACTACTGGACCACGGAGGAGGGGGCCACGACGGCCAAGCAGGCCCAGGTGGCCCAGATCCTGAAAGAACAGTATCCGCGCTTCGCCGACATTGCCATCGTCGGCGGCAATACGCTCAACGACGACAAGGCGTGGACATGGTTTGATTCCGGCAAGGACTATTACGACTGGGGCAACACCCACCAGCTGGCGGGCTCGATGGCCAACTACATCTCGTTCCATCAGCGTCTCCATAACCTCGGGAAGACAGGCTACAACGACGAGATGCACAACGTGGCCGAGGCTATGATCGGCCTGGAGAACGGCATGACCGTCGGCATCTGGTGGGGCTTCGACAGCCGCGCCCGCGGCGAGTTCTGCGACATCAGCCGCAACGGCGTCCGCCTGGCCTATGCCGAGCACCGCAACAACTGGACGTCGGCCTCGGTCTATCGCCATGACGACGGGCGCGTCAAGGCCTTCATCGGCTCCAGCGAGCGTCAGGCCCTGACCACGACCTACCAGCTGCTGTCGGAAGATCGCGACGTCTACTACGACGGCTACGGCCCCATGCGCTCCTTCCGCATCGAGATGCCGGGCGGCACGGCCTACCAGACGGGCCAGACCAATGCCGAGCGCGTCGTCGACATCACGTGGGGCGACGACGTGCAGCCCATGGCCATCACCGCGGGCGTCTATAAGATTGTCAACTGCGCCACGGGCAATGTCGTGTCCATCAATGGCTCGGCCATCACGCAACAGAAATGGACGGGCGCCGACAAGCAGAAATGGACCGTCAAGCCCTGCTCGCCCCGCATCGGCGGCGACTACAGCTTCTACGACATCGAGTCGGTCACCAACGCCAACCTGCGCATCAACGTGAAGAACTTCTCCACGTCGGGCAATGCCGAGCTCATTGCCTACCAGCAGTCGGGCCCGACGAGCAACGAGCAGTGGTATCTGGAGTATGCCGGCAACGGCTATTATTACATCCGCAACCGCGAGAGTGCGCTCTACATGGCCTCGTTCAGCACGGCGACGACCAACAACGTGAGGGTCACCCAGACGGCCATGCAGGACGGCACGGCCCGCAACAAGCTGCTCTGGCGCCTGCTGCCCGCAGATGTAGCCTATGAAACCACGCCGCCCGCACAGCCTCAGAACCTTGAGGCGAAGGCGCAGTCGGCCAGCGTCATGCTGACCTGGGACGCCAATGCCGCTGACACGGATCTCGACGGCTACATGGTGCTGCGCGCCGAGGCTGACGGCGGCCAGTGGAACACCATCGCCCGCCGCCTTCATGACCTTTATTTCGTCGACCATACCGTCCGCCCCGCCACCTCTTATATATATAAAGTGAGGGCCATCGACCAGGCGCAGAACCTCTCCGAGCCGTCGGAGCAGGCGGCCGTCACGACCCTCGACGCCCCGGCGATGCTGGCCCGATGGCAGATGGACGGCAACCTCAACGACGCCACTGAGAACTTCATGGATGCGCGCTTCGGGCCCTCGGGCTCGCCCCAGTTCCTCGACGACGCCAAGTCGGGCACGCAGGGCCTGCGGCTCGCCGGCGGGTCGAAGGAGTATGTGCAGCTGCCCTACGATGTGGCCGGCTCGCGCGAGCTGACCTTCGCGGCTTGGGTCAATGTGCGGGCCTCGGCAGCGTGGCAGCGTATCTTCGACTTCGGGCGCGACACGGATCATTATCTTTTCCTGACGCCCTACAACGGTTCCATCATGCGCTTCGCCATCAAGAACGGCGGCGACGAGCAGACGATTGACTGTCCGCAGCGCCTCAGCCCCCTGCAGTGGCGCCACGTCGTCGTCAGCATGGCCGAAGGGCTGACCGTCATCTATGTCGACGGTGAGGCCGTGGCGCAGTCGTCGGCCATTACGATCACGCCCGCCGATGTGCGCCCCGTGCTCAACTATCTGGGACGCAGCCAGTTTGCGGCCGATCCTTACTTCACGGGCTATATGGATGACGTGCGCATCTACAACTATGCGCTCAGCGCCGATGAGGTGGCTCAGGTCATGGCCGACACCTCCAGCGCCATCCGCCTGCAGCAGGCCGACGGGCCCGCCACACCGGCCGACGTCTATACCGTCGACGGCATCCGCCGCCAGTCGCCCGTCCGCGGCGTCAAGGTCAGCGAAGGGCGCAAATGGCTGGATCGTTAACGAGTACTTTAAATGCAAAAGTGGTGCTTTTTGAAAGTAATATACCCCTATATTACCTTCGAGAAGCACCATTTTATGGTTTCTGACTGAGCAGGCCGTCGTCGTTGATGATGGCCTGCTCTGCTATGAGACGGGCCAGTGCGGCCTGGAGCGCCTGCAAGTCAAGGGGCAGGCGGTGCAGATGGT
>JAFTGI010000232.1 GCA_017458195.1 Prevotella sp. | reverse complement strand
GGTTGAACAACCTGACCGAGATGCGTGGCTATTCGCCCAACATCGGCTACAACTCCGGCGTACCCACGGCTGAGTGTTCCTATGGCGGATGGATGAGCGTCGGCTCCAACCAGAGCTACCAGCGCCCCGGCACCATCATGCACGAGATGCTCCACGGCTGCGGCGTCATACCCTGGGCCAACACCGAATGGGCCAAGTTCGACCTCCGCTCAGGCACGTCGAACGCCGCCGGCTATACGACCGGCTCTGGCCTCTGGCTCGGCGACCGCGTCACGGAGGTGCTGCGTTTCTGGGACAACAGCTCGACCGAGCAGCTCAACGGCGACTATCAGCACATGTGGCCCTACGGCATCAACGGCGCTTCCGAGGACAACGGCAGCGACGTGCTCTACATCGGCAACGGCCTCGTCTGTCAGGCCTTGGGCGAGGATGGTCTTCAGCACACGTCACAGCTCTTTGCTGAACCGTATTACGCATTGAATCAAGAGGATACGTTGAAATACTACCTGAAGTGCGAGGACGAGGCCCGCGGGCTCTATTCCGCCTATCTCATCCCCACGCCGACGGGCACGCTCCAATGGCGCGACATGACGGCCGCAGAGGCTCTGGACAACGACAGCACTGCATGGACCATCACGTTTACGCCCTCCAACCAATACTATCAGCTGCGCAACGTGGCCACAGGGCAGTACATGACCTACCAGTCGGGCATCCGCACCGCCGCTCATGCAACGCCCACGGACAACGATAACTTCCACCTGATGCGAGGCCGCGTGGACGTCAGCGGCATGCGTGGCTACTGGATCATCCATCCGACGAACAACTGGACGCCGCCGTGCCTGCAGGCCAATGCCAACGGAATGACACAGGGCGCCACGTTCAACATTGCCAATGCGGCCACGACACAGCGTTGGCTGATCATGACGGCTGAGGAGATGGGCACATTCGAGGAGGCTTCGATGGCTCAGTTGCGCCGCCAGGTGGAGGATGTGCTGAAGGACATCCGCGCCCTGGCCGACGTGCCCCATACCGAGGACGTGCCCGGCACGGACAATGCTTTTGCCGCTTCCATCCAGCAGATTGAGCTGACGATGCAGCAGGCAACGGCCACCACCGAGCTGACGCCCCTCGCTGCCGAGGCCAGAAAGGCCGCCATGGACTTCCTGGCAGGTGTCACGCCGACTGACCTCGGTCACCCCTTCGACCTGAGCTGGCTCGTCGGCGACCGCGGCATGGACGCCACTGAGGCATGGCTGGGGTCGTCACCGTCATTGAGCTATTCGTGTGCAGAATTCTATCAGACCACGTTTGACTTCTATCAGACAATCAGTCAGCTGCCGGCCGGCACCTATCAGATGCGTGTGCAGGGCTTCCAGCGCCCAGGCAATTCGGCTAACTCCTATAACGATTGGAATGCCGGCCGTAACAACGTGACGGCCTACGCCTATGCCGGAGCCGCCAGCGAGCGCATGGCCCACATTGCCAGCGAGGCCCAGCAGAGCAGCATCGGCGGTTCAGAATCGTCGGTCGGCAATGGTCTCCACATGCCCAACAACATGCAGGCGGCCAGCCTCTACTTTGCCCGCGGGTTCTATGAGAACAGCGTTAGTACTCACCTCGACGAGCCGGGCGCATCGCTTCGCATCGGCTTGAGGTCGACCTCGATGCCCGACTATTATTGGTGCATCTTCGACAATGTGCGCCTGTACTTCTTCGGACAGACTCCGCTCAGCGATGTGCAGGGCGTCGCCACCATCACCGTTGCCGACGCTCAGCGTCCCGTCTACTACGACCTGCAGGGTCGCCGCGTGGCCCGTCCCCGCAGCGGCATCTACGTGTCGGGTGGCCGAAAGGTGGTCATCCCTTAAAACGCAGGGGCACTTTGAGCAACTCAAAGGGGCACTTCTCCGGTCGAGAAGTGCCCCTTCGCTATGCTCAAAGTGCCGCTTTGTCAATCCAGTTGGTAATAAGCCTTCATGACGCGGGCATCCTCCTGCGGGTCGGTGAAGACCTCGAGGAGCATGGGGCGCTCGGATTCGTCGTGGGTCAGGCGGCTGATACCCGATCGGAGTTCGCTCATGTCGTGAGCCGAAAGATAGGCTACGCGGTTCTGACGGCAGATGCCCTCTGCCGTCGTCGTATGACTTGCGGCCACAAGGCGGTCGCGGGCAGGACTCTGCTCGAGACCTGGGAGCTGGGTGAAGATGCCGCCACAGCCGTTGTTGAGCAACAGGATGCGAAGGTTGCCGCGCAGCTCCTGGTTCCACAAGGCGTTCTGGTCATAGAAGAAACTCAGGTCGCCGACGACGCAGAAGACGAGCCCGTCAGCCACGAGCGAAAAGCCGGCCGCTGTGCTGAGCGACCCCTCAATGCCGTTGACGCCACGGTTGCAATCAACGAAATGACGGGCAAAGATGTTGGCCAGCCGTATGGCCGACGAGTTGGCGTAGTGGACATACCAGCTGTCGGTGCTCTCCGCGAGCTGTTGCTCAAAGGCCTTGACGGCCGCCATGGCCGAGAAGTCCGGCTGGAACGCATCGCACAGGCGGCGCTGGCGGCTCAGCGCATCATGCCATAAACTGACGAAGGCCGTCGTGTCCTTGAATGTAGGGTCGAAGTCATCATATTCCCGGGTGAAAGTCTTGCGGTCGAGCACATCGCACAAATTGTCGAGAACGGTCAGCGCCGAACCATCTACAACCCCTTTTACGCACTGGAACGTATCGTGGACTTCGCCGTCCTCAGTGATTTCCCAGACGCGACGGATGTCGCGGCGGAGGAAGTGACGGAGGCGCTTGCTGACAATCGTGTCGCCGCAATAGAGCAGGAAGTCGGGCACGTAGCGCTCATCGTTGCCGATGCGATGGAGCACTTCGTCGAAATTCAGACCGCCACAGGGATGTCCCAACGCCTCATAGAGCACCACGCAATGGGCTTCCAGCCGTTCTATGATGGTGGCGAAGTCCTGGTCAATCAGACGATATTGCCCGATGACAATCATCGGTCGGCTGGCCTGGCAGAAGTCCTGCAGCAGCCCATTCTCCACGACATCGGCAAAGATGTTCGAAGGTTCAGTATAGCTGATCAGCCGCTCCTCGGACAGGCGTTCAACGTCGAACTGGAACAGCGGCTCCGAGATGGGCACGTTGATATGGACGGGCCGGCGGAGCCACGCGGCAATCAGGGCCTCGTTGATGAGGCGGTTGCAGAGCCAGCGGTCGTCGTCGGAGTGCGGCTCCGGCAGGCTGACCGACTTGGCCACGAAGCCCCCGAGCGCCCCCGGCTGAGGAAGGGTCTGTCCGTCGAGCTGTCCGATCCAGGCCTGCGGGCGGTCGGCCGAGATGACGACAAGCCTCACGTGCTGGTGGTAAGCCTCGGCGACGGCGGGCATCAGGTTGAGCAAGGCCGTGCCCGACGTGACGCAGACAGCCACAGGTTCGTCAGTGAATTGCGACATGCCTAGAGCATAGAATCCCGCCGAACGCTCGTCGGTGACGGGATGACATGCGATGTCGGGACACTCATTGAGGTTGTGCACGATGGGCGCATTGCGGCTGCCGGGACAGACGACGGCGTGGCGCACGCCATGGGCGACGAGCAGCGCAGTCAACGTATTTACATTTTCTTTATTGCTATACATATATATTTAACAACGAATTGAACGAATTAAACGAATTACACTAATTGAACAAATTGGACGAATTCGTCAAATTCGTGTAATTCGTAGTTTTAAATTCAGTTGATGAGGCGCCGCATGGTTTCGAGCTTCGCCTCCGTCTCCTGCCACTCCTGCTCCTCAGTGCTATCGCGCAGGAGCCCGCCGCCGGCATACATCAGGTAGTTGTCGGGCGTGATCTGCATGCAGCGCAGCGAGACATAGAGGTGAGCTGAGGGCCGGAGGATATTCAGCGGACCCATGAATCCGCTGTAGTAGCGGCGTGGCGAATGCTCGTTGGCAAGGATGAAGCTGAGAGCCTCGTCCTTGGGCAGACCGCAGACAGCCGGCGTGGGATGGAGCGCCGTGAGGACGTCGCCTACGCGCGCGTTATTTAATAAGGTGAAGGTGAAGTCGCTGCGCAGGTGAACCAGGTTGGCGGCGCGCACCGTCCGCGGACCTTCCTCGACGAGATGGTCGGCAAGCGGCTGCAGACGTTCGGTCAGATAGGAGGCCACCAGGCGCTGCTCCTCGATGTTCTTGGCCGACCAGCGGGCCTGCTCGCCCTCGCCCATGAGTTCATCGCCTTCGAGCTGCATGGTGCCGGCCAGCGCGATGGTGCGCCACTGGTTAGCCTCGCCGTCGAGCAAGATCTCCGGTGTAGCGACGAGCCACAGCCCGCTCTGAGGCGTGTTGACCAGAGCGACGAACAGTCTTGGATAGAGTTCGCAGGCCCTTAGAAAAAGCTGAAACACATCTATGCGCCCGTCATGGCTGACCTTTGAGCATCGGCTGAGCACCACTTTGCGGAGGCGACGCGCCTCCAGCTCGTTAAAGAACTTTACAAAGTCCTGAGAGTAGGCTTCGCGGTCAGTTTGGTACAACGCCGCTGTACGATTGGTACATAGCCGATGTACGAACCGTACAGTGCCGATGTACGAAATGCAAAGCTCCACTTCCGAATAATCAAAAGTCTTGACAACGTCTGGCCGGATGACCAGAAGCGGGCATTCGTCGTCCGCTTTAAAAGGTGCCACGACGAAGCCGGTCTCATCGCCAAGCGCGGCGCACGACTCCAGCCGGCGCGGCTCGCCGTCGCGCTGACCGACGAGCGTGAAGCAACGTTCGTGCGGCAGTCGATAGAGTGCGTAGCTGTTCATTTCTGCTTAATCACGTAATTGGTGACGCGGACGCTCGAGATGAGCTCGCCCGAAGTGTTCCTGATGTCGACATTCCAGACGTGGAGCGTCTTGCCCTTGTGCACCAGGCGGCCAAAGGCGGTGACCGTGTCGCCCTCGACGACGGCCTTGACGTGGCTGCCGCTGACCTCGATGCCCACGCAGGCGCAGCCGGGACAGAGCGACGACGAGCCAACGCCAGCCAGGTTCTCGGCCAGTGCGAGCGAGGCGCCGCCGCTGAGGAATCCGAAGGGCTGTCGGTTGCGTTCGTCAACGCGCATGCGGGCCATGCAGGTGTCTTCATCGTCGGTAGATATGAATTCCATGCCGAGGGCGGTGCTCAGGTTGGGCATGGATTCCACGATAGCTTTAATCTTTTCAACGTTCATAGTGATGCAAAAATAGCTAAAATTACGATGATAGCCAAAAGAAACGCCGATTTTTTTTGTTTGTTTCAACATTATTGTGTAATTTTGCCACCGCATAGAAGAAAGAATATCAGTTTTTTTAATTTAATTATCAGCAATTATGAAGAAAGTATTATTTATGGCAATGGCCGCTGTGGCCATGACGTTCGCTTCGTGCGGAAACAACGCTAAGACCGAGGCTCCGGCCGACGATCAGCAGGTAGAGGTCAGTGCTCTGGTTGACAATGCCACCGAGCAGCTCAGCGCTCTGCTGGGTGAGGGTAATGCAGAGAAGCTTGGCGAATGCCTGGAGGCCATCAAGGCTAAGGCTGCCGAGCTGATTGCCAAGAACCCTGAGATTGCCAAGGAGTATCTGGGCAAGGTGCAGAACTTCCTGAAGGAGAATGCCGACAAGGTGAAGGCCGTCGTTGGCGAGAATGCCCTGGTGAGCTCGGCCGTGTCGGCCCTCGTCGAGGCTCCTGCCGAGAGCATCATCAGCAATCTACAGCAGGCTGTAGGCACCGTCGAAGAGGCTGGCCAGCAGGCTGTTGAGAATGCCGTCGATCAGGCTAACGAGGCTGTCGAGAATGCCAAGCAGGCCGTCGAGGACAAGGCTAACGAGGTCGTTGACGCTGCCAACCAGAAGGTTGACGAGGCCAAGCAGGCTGCCGCCGACAAGGTGAACGAGGCTGCCCAGAAGGTGAACGACAAGGTGAACGAGGGAGCCGACAAGTTGCTCAAGGGCGCTGGCCTGAAGTAATCGGTTCGCTGAATGAAACGGGGCATTCGTTGAACGAATTTGCCCCGTTTTTTGTAATACATTACCTTTGCATCATCTATTTATTTACGCTAAAATGATGATGATTATGGAAAAGGTAATGAAAATGACAATGATGCTCATTGCATCCTGCGCACTCACGCTACTGCTGAGCTGCTCGACTGACGACGACCCCTGGAGCGAATGGATAGAGGAGAATACTAACGGAGGCACTTGGACAGGCGGCACGGGCTCGACCACGGCTACCGGCGATGTGGCAACGTTCGACATAGAACTCAACACGAGCAGCCTGACGGAAACGGAGACCGTCCCTGCCGACGACAACGACTACGTGGAACAATCCTCATTCAGTAAATTTGTCGAGATTGTATTCAGTGGTAACAGTGCTTCATTCACGGGTGATGTTGACGGTGTCAGCATCACCGTGAGCGGAGCCGACGTGGTGGTCAACTCGACCACCGACGCCGTTGCCTACACACTGAAGGGTACAACCACCGACGGTTCGCTGAAAATCTATAGCGACAAGAAGTTCCGGCTGACACTCAGCGGCGTGAACATCACCAACCCGACGGCTGCTGCCATCAACATCCAGAGCAAGAAGCGCGTCTTCGTCGTGCTGGATGAAGGCACGGAAAACAGCCTGACGGACGGCACCGAATATACCGACACGACCGACGGTGAGGACATGAAAGCCTGCTTCTTCAGCGAAGGACAACTCATCTTCAGCGGCAGCGGAAAGCTAAGCGTGGCTGCCAACTGCAAGGCCGGCATCCGCAGCGATGACTACATCGTCGTCCGCCCCGGCGCAAACATCTACGTGAAGGCAACGGCCGGCAATGGTATCAAGGCCAACGACTATCTCGACATACGCGGCGGCGTCATCAATGTCGAGGCCACGGCCGACGGAGCTAAGGCTCTCTCGAGCGATGGCTACGTGACCATCAGCGGCGGACGGACGACTGCCATTACCACTGGCAATGCCACGCTCGACAGCGACAGCAATGAACTGACGGGTGCTGCGGGCCTGAAAGCCGACTCTACACTGACTGTCACGGGCGGTGAACTCTACCTGAAGTCGACCGGCAACGGTGGCAAAGGCATCAGCACCGACATGCAGACCTACATCCAGGGTGGCACCGTCTGCGTCATTACGACTGGCAAGGCCTTCACTTACAACCGCGACGACTCGAAGGCCAAAGGTATCAAAGCCGACGGCGACATCATCGTTACTGACGGTTCGCTGAAGGTGAGGGCCACTGGTGGTGAAGGTTCTGAGGGTATTGAAAGCAAAGCCGAAATGGCCATCGAAGGAGGAAGCGTCGAGGTCTATGCCTACGACGACGCTCTCAACTCTAAAAAGAACCTGTATATCAACGACGGTCTCGTGTTTGCCCAAAGCGTCAACAACGACGCCATTGACGCCAACATGAACCTCTACATCCAGGGCGGAACGACCATCGCCTTGGGCGCAGGAACACCGGAGAATGCGCTCGACGCCGCTGAAGGCTACAGCATCTTCATCAACGGCGGCAACGTCGTCGGCATCGGAGGCTCAACGGCTCAGACTTCGGCCTCGTCAAAGCAGGCCAGCATCGCCTTCACGGCGTCTTTGAGCGGCAAGAAAATCGGACTGTTCGATGCCAGCGGCAACGCCCGGATGTACTTCGAAGTGCCCACGACGAGCCTCACGGCTGTCTACATGACCACCTCGGGTATGGTGGCTGGACAGAGCTATACGGTGAAAAGCGGCGTAAGCCTGACCGCCGGCAGCACCTGGAATGGCATTAACATTGGCGGCACGCTCAGCGGAGGCGACAAGCTCACTACAGCCACGTCGGCATTGCAGGTCGGCACTGGCATGGGCGGCGGCATGATGGGCGGCGGCGGTCGCGGCCCCGGCGGTTGGTAGAACCATCACATCATTATTAGTAAACAACAGAATTATGAAACGAAAAATAGTATTAGCAACCCTATTGGCAACGGCAACGATAATGAGGGCAGCCGACTTTGGCTACCTCGTCGTCGAAATGCTTGACGGTTCAACACAATCCTTGCCCTGCAACGGGCTCACGATGGTTTTTGCCGACGGCCAGCTGACGGCGCAGTCGCAGGGGCAGACGGCTACCTTCACGCAGGCTCTGCTGTCAAAAATGTACTTCTCTGATGTGGAACAGAATGGCATCGGGGATGCCGTAGATGGTCAGTCGACCACAATCCGGGTCAACGACCGGCTGATTCAGGTAGCTGCTCCTGTAGGCGCCAGAGTCCTGATTGCCAACGTCGGCGGCATGCTCATTGACCGCTTCACGGCTGGGGCAGAACCCATCAACACCCCCGTCAGGCCGGGCATCTATATTATTAAGGTGAACGACAAGAGCACTAAAATCCACGTGAAATGATGAAGCGAATTATTCTTTCATTGATCATCGTGTGCTTTGCGGTGGCCGGTTTTGCCCAGACGATGAACATCCAGACGGGCCAGATCACTACGGCTGTCAATGCCGGACAGGCCGGTGACATGACCTATGAAAATGCCGGAACGGAACTGACCGTTCTGGGAAAGACGTTCACGGTGAGCGACATTACTAGGATTTATGTCGATGATTCCGAGGTGGCTGACAATACGGTGATCATCAGCTACGATGATGACAGCGCCCAGGTGGTCATTGCCGGTAACATTGCCAGACATCTTACGACGACCATTGAGGGCGCCCATGTCAACATCGTCCAGGATGCAGACGTTGTGGATGAGATTACCTACACGCTGACGGGCTCGTCGCCCAACGGCTCTTTTACTATGGACGGCGACCTGAAGGCTACCGTTGTGCTGAACGGCGTCAGCCTGACGAGCGAGGTCGGAGCTGCCATCGACATTGAAGACGGCAAGCGCATCGACATCGTTGTGGCCGACGGAACCACCAATACGTTTGCCGACTACGCCGCTGGACTTCAGAAGGCTTGTTTCTTCGTCAATGGCCATGCCGAGTTCTCGGGGGCTGGTACGCTCAACCTGACCGGCAATGCCAAGCACGCCTACCGCAGCGATGAATACACACAGCTGAAGAAATCTTTCACAGGCACCATCAACGTGCTGAGCTCCGTCAGCGATGGTCTGCACATTGAACAGTATTTTGAGATGAACGGTGGTACGGTGGTCATCAGTAACGTGGCCGGCGATGCCATCGATGTGGCTGTGACGAACGACCTGACCGACGAGTACAATGGACAGGTGTTTATCAACGGCGGTACGCTGACGGCTACGTCTTCTGGCGAAGACGTGAAAGTGCTGAAATCGGATGGGGCTATTGCCATCACGGACGGCACCTTGAAGCTGACGGCAACGGGCAATGGTTCGAAGGCTATCGGCACCAAGGGCACACTGACCGTCAGTGGCGGTCGGGTGGAAGCGATTTCCTTAGGAGGTATCTACCATGAAGACCAAGCCGACGAGGCCAAGCCAAATGCTGTCAAAGCCACGGGTGTGATTACTATCAGCGGCGGCGAGGTCTATTCTGTATCAAACAACAAGGCCTTCAATACCGACGTAGCTTCCAAGGGCTTCGTCATTAATGGCGGCAGCGTGATGGGCATCGGCCCAAAGACGAGCGTTTCCGCAACAGGCACGCAGACCACAAAGACTTATTCGAAGGTTAACGTCACGGCCGGTCAGACCGTTACATACAACAATGTGAGCTACACCGTACCATCCGACTACTCGTGCTCGAATGCCTATGTCCTGGTGTCGCCAGGCTCCTGAATGCTGTTATCTTAGAGAAAAATGAATCGGCAGGCACGACAGGAAAACATCATCTACGCGACACTATGGGCAATATTGTTCATAGTGCCC
>JAFTGI010000231.1 GCA_017458195.1 Prevotella sp. | reverse complement strand
CGCACCGCACTCCGAGCCCAGCAGCAGCGAGTCGCACGACGAATAGTTGCGGGCGTTCTCGGCCGTGGCGGCGGCGCGGACCAGTCCGCGATACGAGTTCTGCGAATGGCCGGCTGAACTGCCCTACGAGATGATCGTCGACGTGGTGTTGCGCCCGATGTGGATCATCTTCGTGCCCGTTTCGGCCACCTGATAATTATTGGTCACGGCCACGGAATAGAATTCAGCGGTACTGTTGTCGCCCCGCAGGATGCAGGAGGGATATTTCCACGTGATGGCCGAGCCCGTCTCCACCTGCGTCCAGGACAGCTTCGAGTCCACGCCGCGCAGGTCGCCGCGCTTGGTCACCAGATTGAGCACGCCGCCGCGGCCCTGCTCGTCGCCGGGATACCAGTTCTGAACGGTCGAATACTTCACCTCGGCGCGGTCCTTGACGATGATCTCGACGATGGCCGCATGCAGCTGGTTCTCATCGCGCATCGGGGCGGTGCAGCCCTCGAGATAGCTGACGTAGCTGTCGTCGTCGGCCACGATGAGCGTGCGCTCAAACTGGCCCGTGTTGCGGGCGTTGATGCGGAAATAGCTGCTCAACTCCATCGGACAGCGCACGCCCTTGGGGATGTAGACGAAGGATCCGTCGCTGAAGACAGCCGAATTGAGCGCGGCAAAGAAATTGTCGCGGTAGGGCACGACGGTGCCCAGGTATTGGCGGACGAGGTCGCCGTGCTCCTTGATGGCCTCGCCGATAGAGCAGAAGATGACGCCCTTCTCGCGCAGTTTCTCCTTGAACGTGGTCTTCACCGAGACCGAGTCCATGATGGCGTCGACGGCCGTATTGCCGCTCAGGGCCAGCCGCTCCTCAAGGGGGATGCCCAGCTTGTCGAAGGTCTCAACCAATTTAGGGTCAAGCCCCCCCTCATCCCCCCCGAGGGGGGAGGACTGACTGCCAGAAGCCTCCCCTCGGGGAGGTTTGGAGGGGGCCGGAGCTGCATAGTAGCTGATGGCCTGATAGTCTATTTCGGGCACGTGGACATGGCCCCACGTCGGCTCCGTCTGCTCCTGCCAGTAGCGGAAGGCCCGCAGCCGGAAGTCGAGCATCCAGTCGGGCTCGCCCTTCTTGGCCGATATGAGGCGGACGACCTGCTCGTTCAGCCCCTTCTCGATGATTTCCGTGTGTACGTCAGTAGTGAATCCGAACTCGTACTTCTGTTCGGCAATATGGCGCACCAGTTCGTTGTCATCGTGCTTTCCGGTGTCCTCCGGTTGCTGATCGTCCTGTTTTTTCGGTTTCTTGTTTTTATCCTTGTCTTCTTCCATGTGTTTCTTTTAAATTTGCATGCAAAGGTACAAAATCAAGCGATACGTTGCCGGGCATGGCAAGTAAGAAGTTATTTTAATACACACAATGGCGCTTCTCGAATGTAATATAGGGGTATATTACCATCAAGAAGCGCCATTTTTCATTCTGATTCTCGATAAAGATGCAGGTTCAAAGTTTCTGCTGAACCTCTACTTCCATGAAGGTCTCGATGATGTCGCCCACCTGGATGTCGTTGAAGTTGACGAGCGAGATGCCGCACTCGAAGTTGGTGGCCACCTCCTTGACGTCGTCCTTGTAGCGCTTCAGGGCGTTGATGGCACCCGTATGGACCACGATGCCGTCGCGCACCAGTCGGGCCTTGTCGGTGCGGTGCACCTTGCCTTCGACGACCATGGCGCCGGCCACGGTGCCGACCTTCGAGATCTTGTAGACCTCGCGCACCTCCACCTGGGCGGTGACCTCCTCCTTGATGACCTTGTCGAGCATGCCCTCCATCGTGGAGCGCACGTCTTCGATGGCATCGTAGATGATCGAGTAGGTGTTGATCTCGACGCCCTCGCTGTCGGCCAGCTTGCGGGCAGCCGACGAGGGACGCACCTGGAAACCGATGATGACGGCCTTCGACGCGGAGGCCAGCATGACGTCGTTCTCGCTGATCTGGCCCACGGCCTTGGCAATGACGTTGACCTGCACCTTCTCCGTCGAGAGCTTGATGAACGAGTCGCTGAGGGCCTCGATGGAGCCGTCGGTGTCGCCCTTGACGACAATGTTGAGCTCGTGGAACTCGCCGAGAGCAATGCGGTGGGAAATATCGTCGAGGCCGATGGTGCGCTGCGTGCGCAGTCCCTGCTCACGCTGCAGCTGCTCGCGCTTGTTGGCAATCTCGCGGGCCTCCTGCTCCGAGTCCATCACGTTGAAGGCGTCGCCGGCCGTCGGGGCACCGTTGAGGCCCAGGATGATGGCGGGCTGAGCCGGACGGGCCTCCTGGATGCGCTCGTTGCGCTCGTTGAACATGGCCTTGATCCTGCCGTGGCTCGAACCGGCGATGACAACGTCGCCCACCTTGAGCGTACCGTTGGAAACAAGCACCGTCGAGACATAGCCGCGCCCCTTGTCGAGACTGGACTCAATAATCGAGCCCGTGGCCTTGCGGTTCGGGTTGGCCTTCAGCTCAAGCATCTCGGCCTCAAGCAGCACCTTCTCGAGCAGTTCCTCAACGCCGATGCCCTTCTTGGCCGAAATCTCCTGACACTGATACTTGCCGCCCCAGTCCTCGACCAGCAGGTTCATGTTGGCCAGATCCTCGCGGATCTTGTCGGGATTGGCGCCGGGCTTATCGATCTTGTTGATGGCAAACACCATCGGCACGTTGGCGGCCTGGGCGTGGGCGATGGCCTCCTTGGTGGTGGGCATCACCGAGTCGTCGGCAGCGACGATAATGATGGCGATATCCGTCACCTGGGCACCACGGGCACGCATGGCCGTGAAGGCCTCGTGACCGGGGGTGTCGAGGAAGGTGATCTGGCGGCCGTCGGGCAGCGTCACGTTGTAGGCACCGATGTGCTGCGTGATGCCGCCGGCCTCACCGGCGATGACGTTGGTCTTGCGGATATAGTCGAGCAGCGAGGTCTTACCGTGGTCGACGTGACCCATGACGGTCACGATCGGGGCACGCGGCTGCAGGTCGTTCTCGTCGTCCT
>JAFTGI010000230.1 GCA_017458195.1 Prevotella sp. | reverse complement strand
AGTCGCTGACGGGCATCGAGTACCACACGCCGTCGAGTCCCCAGCGCAGGGGCAGCACGAAGGCCAAGGGGGCCAGCAGGATGAGCTGTCGCGAGAGCGAGAGGAAGATGGAAATCTTCACCTTGCCGATGCACTGGAAGAAGTTGGTGATGACGGCCTGCGAGGCCACGACGACGAACACGAGCATGTTGAGCCGGATGCCGCGTGCCGACATCTGGATGAGCGTCGGGTCGGTGGTGAAGATGCGGGCCAGCTGCATGGGGAACAGCATGGCCAGCGACCAGCCGACGAAGAGGATGGCCGTGGCCGAGGCGATGGCCAGCCAGAGGCAGCGCAGCATGCGGTCGTAGCGTCGTGCGCCGTAGTTATAGCCCGCTATGGGCTGCATGCCCTGGTTGACGCCTATGACGAACATGAAGAACACCATGGCGATGGTGTTGGATATCGAGTAGGCGCCGACGGCCATGTCGCCGCCGTAGCGCACAAACTGGTTGTTCATGAAGATGACGATGATGCACGACGTGACGTTCATCAGGAAGGGCGAGATGCCGATGGCCAGGATATTCCTGACGAGGTCGGCCTGCAGACGGTAGATGCCCCGCTTCAGGTGGAGCAGCTCGCGCTTGTCGCTGAAGATCCACATCTGCCACGTGAGGGCCATCGTCTGGCTGCTGATCGTGGCCAGCGCCGCGCCGCGAATGCCCCACCGGAACCACCACACGAAAGCAATGACGAGCAGGATGTTCATCAGGACGGTGAACAGCGTGGCATACATGGCGTGGCGGGGCTTGCCCGCGGCGCGCAGCACGGCGTTCATGCCGAAGTACATGTGGGTGATCATGTTGCCGGCCAGGATGACCTGCATGAACTCGCGGGCGTAGGGCAGGGTCACGTCGCTGGCGCCGAAGAAGCGCAGGATGGGGTCGAGAAACACCATGCAGACCACCATGAACAGCAGTCCGATGAGCAGGTTCAGCGTCACCGTGTTGCCCAGCAGATGCTCTGCCGTGCGATAGTCGCGCTGGCCCAGCTTGACACTGATGCAGGTCGACGCGCCCACGCCGACGGCCGCCCCGAAGGCGCCGCTGAGGTTCATGAAGGGGAAGGTGATGCCCAGGCCGGCAATGGCGTCGGGGCCTACGACCTGGCCGATGAAGGCGCGGTCTATTATATTATATAAGGAGGAGGCCGACATGGCCACGATGGCCGGGAGGGCATACTGCAACAGCAATCCGCCCACTGGCTTCTGGCCCAGCTCGAGTGCTCTCTGTTTGTTATCCATATTTCGCTGCAAAGTTACAACGTTTTTCCGAGACAGCCAAATTTTGACGTCACAAAAATAGGGGTCGAAAAATGGCAAAACGGGGCTTTTCGAAGGTAATATACCCCTATATTACTTTCAAGAAGCGCCACTTTCGGTTTTCGAAAGCATCACTCGAGGGCTGCCGGAACAGCACGTTTTTGATTCAGGATTTGGTGTGTTCATTTTTTTTGCTTACCTTTGCAGCGTCCAATGGAGCACGGGCGTCCACGTCCGCACCTGTAGCGGGCGAGGACGCCCGCGCTCCCCAAAAAGACTAAGAACCTATGACAAGAATAAAAGCAAGCATCATCGTGGCGCTGCTCGCCCTCGCGGCGTCGGCTGCGCATGCCGCCAAGATAAAATGGCCCGGAGAGAGAATCTACGCCTACCGATACCAACTGACTGACAAGCACGGCACGGCCTACTCGCTCGACAAGGCCCAGAAATTCCTGACGCGCAAAAGTCTGGAGCGGCGCGAGCGACAGGGGCTGCGGCTCGATTCCACCGACCTGCCCGTCAGCCGGCAATACCTGCGCCAGTTTGAAGTGAAGGGGGTGCAGGTCGTCGGCACCAGCCGCTGGCAGAACACGGTGCTGGCCCTCTCGGCCGACTCGTCTGCACTGGTGCGGCTGGCGGCCCTGCCCTGCGTCGCCGAGGCACGCTGCGTGTTCGTCTCGCCCGACTCGATTGACAAGCAGGAGGACATCCGCTGGACGGTGCACGAGGATTTCAACAAGTGGGACTCGGTCGTCAACGACCCTCTGGGCATGGCCCGCCCACAGTTGGAGATGCTGGGCGGCGACCGCCTGCATGAGGCCGGCTACCGCGGACAGGGCATGACCGTCGCCATCCTCGACGGCGGATTCCAAAACTACGACCGCATTCCGGCCTTCCGACGGACGCGCATCCTCGGGCTGCGCGACGTGGTGCCTGCGACGATTGGCAGTCCGGGCAAGCAGGCCGCAGAGAAGGCCCCGCTCAAGATTGACCACGGCACGAAGGTGCTCTCGGCCATGGCCGCACAGGCGCCGGAGGTAACCATGGGCAGCGCGCCGGAGGCCGCCTACTGGCTGCTGCGGTGCGAAGAACCGGGCTTCGAGCAGCCCATCGAGGAGGACTTCTGGGCCATGGCGGCCGAGCTGGCCGACTCGTTAGGCGCCGACGTGATCAACTCGAGCCTCGGCTACTATGCCTTCGACGGCGACCGCGGCAGCTATCGGCTGCAGAACCTCGACGGCCGGACAGCCCTCATCTCGCGCGAGGCCTCGATGCTGGCCCGCAAGGGCATCGTGCTCTGCAATTCGGCCGGCAACTCGGGCATGGGACAATGGAAGAAGATCGGCGTGCCGGCCGACGCGCCGGACATCCTGACCGTCGGGGCCATCACCCCCGACCGCAAACTGGCGACGTTCTCAAGTCTCGGGCCCTCGCAGGACGGCCGCGTGAAACCAGACGTCGTGGCGCAGGGGGCGCCGGCCGTGCTCATCTCCGGTCGCGGCACGCTGGTGCGCGACATGGGCACATCGTTCTCCACGCCAATTGTCTGCGGCCTCGTGGCCTGTCTCTGGCAGGCGCTCCCCGGGAAGACGGCCCTCGAGATCATCGACCTGGTCCGCCGCTCCGCCGACCAATACGACGATCCGACCAACATCTTCGGCTATGGCGTGCCGAACCTATGGCAGGCCTGCAAAAAAAGCGATAACGAATGACGGCACGCTTCGTGCCGAATAAATATGAATGAGACATTAACCCTTTTGGAACTGAACTCGCTGGTGAGGATGACCATCGAGCGGACGCTCAACCGGGAATACTGGGTGGAGGCCGAGCTGTCGGAATGCCGCGAGTCGAAGGGTCACTGCTACATGGAGCTCATCCAGAAAGACGAACTCTCGAACACCCCCGTGGCACGCGCACAGGCCAAGTGCTGGCGGTCGACATGGAGCATGGCCGCCCCTTACTTTACGCGCATCACCGGACAGCAGCTGCACGCCGGCATGAAGGTCAGGCTCAAGGTCTATGCACAGTTCCATGAGGCCTACGGCTTCTCGTGGATCGTCACCGACATCGACCCGAACTTCACGCTGGGCGACATGGCCCGCCGCCGACAGGAGATCATCCGCCAACTGCGCGAGGAGGGCGTCTTCGACCTGCAGAAAGAACTGCGGCTGCCCCTACCCTGCCTGCGCATCGCCGTCATCAGCAGCGCCACGGCCGCCGGCTACGGCGACTTCGCCGCCCAGCTGGCCGCGTCGCCCTTCCGCTTCGAGACCCGCCTGTTTCCCGCCACGATGCAGGGCGAGCAGGTGGAGCAGAGCATCATCGCTGCGCTCAACGAGATCTATTCTGCGCTGAACGACTTCGACTGCGTCGTCATCATCCGCGGCGGCGGCGCCACAGCCGACCTGTCGGGCTTCGACACGCTGGCACTGGCCGAGAACGTCGCACAGTTCCCGCTGCCCATCATCACCGGCATCGGCCACGACCGCGACGAGAGCGTGCTCGACATGGTGAGCCATTTGCGCGTGAAAACGCCCACGGCCGCCGCACAGCACCTGATCGATCAGGCCGAACAACTGCTCCAACGCATCGAACTCGCGCAGGAGCGCATCACCCACTATGCCCTGAGCCGCATGGAACTGGAGCAGATGCGACTGCGACGGCTCGCAGAGCGCATACCGACGCTGTTCTCGCTCGTACGCACCCGCCAGGAGGCCCGCCTCGACCGGCTCGGACAGGAACTGACGGCCCACGTCCAGCGCCGGCTGGACCGCGAAATGCAACGGCTGCAACTATGGAATGTGCAGTGTGCAGCGCTGAGCACCCAGCGCCTCGAGCGTGAGCGCCATCGCCTCGAACTGCTCGAACAGCGCGCCCGCTCGCTCGACCCCACGCTGATGCTCCGCCGGGGCTACAGCATCACCATGCTCAACGGACATGCCCTGCGCAATCCCGCACAAGTCAAGCCCGGCGACGAACTGGAAACGCGACTGGAAAAAGGAACCATCAAATCGAAAGTAATATGACCTACGAAGAAGCACTCAGACAACTCGAATCCATCGTTGAGAAGATGGAACAAGGCGACGTCTCCGTCGACGAGCTCGCCCAACAGCTGAAGACCGCACAGGCCCTCATCAAGCAGTGTAAGGACAAGCTGACCAAGACCGACAGCGAGATAAAGAAAATCCTGGAAAAGGACAAATAAACTCGGAAAAATTTGCACGTCTCAGTTTTTATCCCTACCTTTGCAGCATGATACAGAAGAAACGGAGAGAAAAATTGAATAACAACCTTATCATATCCTTAAACAAATAGAAATGAAAGACTTAGACTGGGGGAAACTCCCATTCGGCTACGTGCCGACCAACTACAACGTGCGTTGCTACTATCGCGACGGCAAGTGGGGCGAGATTGAAGTCTGCTCCGACGAATACATCAAAATGCACATGGCTGCCGCCTGTCTGCACTATGGCCAGGAGGCCTTCGAGGGCCTGAAGGCCTATCGCTGCCCCGACGGCAAGGTGCGCCTGTTCCGCCCGGATGCCAACGCCGAGCGCCTGCAGTCGACGTGCCGCGGCATCTGCATGCCCGAGCTGCCCACCGAGCGCTTCATCGAGATGTGCGAGAAGGTGGTGCGTCTGAACCAGGAGTTCATTCCGACCTACGAGAGCGGTGCTACGCTCTATCTGCGCCCGCTGCTCATCGGCATCAACGCCCAGGTGGGCGTGTCGCCGGCTCATGAATATCTGTTCCTCATCTTCGTCACGCCCGTGGGTCCCTACTTCAAGGGCGGCTTCGCCGGCAACCCCTACGCCATCATGCGCGACTACGACCGCTCGGCTCCGCTCGGCACCGGCAAGTACAAGGTCGGCGGCAACTATGCTGCCTCGCTCTTTGCCCACCAGATTGCCCACGACAAGGGCTATGCCAGCGAGTTCTACCTCGACGCCAAGGAGAAGAAATACATCGACGAGTGCGGTGCAGCCAACTTCTTCGGCATCAAGAACAACACCTACATCACGCCGAAGTCGACGTCGATTCTGCCCTCCATCACCAACCGCTCGCTCATGCAGATTGCTGAGGACCTCGGCATGAAGGTGGAGCGCCGCCCTGTGCCCGAGGAAGAGCTCGAGACCTTCGAGGAGGCAGGTGCCTGCGGCACGGCTGCCGTCATCTCGCCCATCAGCTACATCGACGACCTCGACACGGGCAAGCGCTACGACTTCGGTCCGAATCCCGGTCCCCTGTCGAAGAAGCTCTATGACACGCTGCGCGGCATCCAGTACGGCACCATCGAGGACAAGCATGGCTGGACGCGCGTCGTCATCGAATAATCCTTTATTTCAACAAAAACAATGGAAAACTATCAGAATCAGAATGCGGGCTACTCGAACATGATGCCCGTCAACGACAACAAGGTGCTGGCCATCATTGCACTGGTGTTGTCCGTCCTGTGTTGCAACATCCTGTCGATCATCTTCGCCATCATCGGTTTGGTGAAGTCGAGCGACGTCAGGAAGTTCCAGATGATGGGGCAGCAGGCCCTGGCCGAGCAGTCGGGCAAGCGTGCAGGCCTGTTCAGCTGGATTGCCATCGGCCTCTTGGTCGTCGGCATCATTCTCAATGCCATTTTCTTCTTTGCCATGGGCGGCATGGAAGCATATCAGGAAATGCTTGAGGGCATGATGCAGAAATAAGTCATCCGTTTTTTGAGACTGAGACTATCCATTTTCCTGGCTGCCGTCGCGGCAGTCGTCCTGATACTCCGTAGGTTCAACCCTATGGAGTATCAGTTGTTTCCGCCTTGTCTGTTCCATCGGCTGACGGGCCTCAACTGTCCGGGCTGCGGCATGCAGCGCTTCGTGCATGCCCTCAGTAACGGCCATCCGATTGAGGCGGTCGGCTACAATGCCTTTCTGCCTCTGGTCGGCATCTATGTCATGCTCTTTGCGCTGGAGCGCCTTGTGCTCACCGGCACAGCACAGCAGCGCCTGCGCTCATTCGTTGAAGGGCGCACCATGACCCTCTCCCTGGCCGTTTCAGTTCCCACATGGTTTGTTCTCCGCAATCTTCTCGGAATCTAACATTTGTTAGAAAACGTTGAAATATCAGCAAGTTTTTGGCCAAATCGATTCTTTTTAGTAATTTTGCAGCCAAATACATTCTTGCGAAATGAGTAAAGGAAAACTGGCCAAGTTTGCCGACATGGAAACCTATGAGAACGTCTTTCAATACCCCTACTCGGTGGTGAGCGACGTCCCCTTCGGCATGCGTGGCCATTGGCATGAGCAATATTTCAACAACCAGAACCCCATCATCCTCGAACTGGGCTGTGGAAAAGGAGAATACACCGTCGAGCTGGCCAAGCGCTATCCCGACCGCAACTTCATCGGCGTCGACATCAAGGGCGCACGCATGTGGACCGGCGCCACACTGGCCCTGCAGCAGGGACTGAAGAACGTGGCCTTCCTGCGCACCAACATCGAGATCATCGACCGCTTCTTCGCAGACGACGAGGTTCAGGAGATATGGCTCACCTTCAGCGACCCGCAGATGAAGAACCCGCGCAAGCGTCTGTCGTCGACCTACTTCCTGCAGCGCTACCGCCGATTCCTCGTCGACCGCGGCATCATCCACCTGAAGACAGATTCCAACTTCCTCTACACCTACACCAGCCTGATGGCCGGACACAACCATCTGCCCGTAGAAGCCCAGACCGACGACCTCTACGCCTGTCCGGTAAACCGCGACAGTGTCGCGGTCAGCATCCAGACCTACTACGAGCAGATGTGGCTGGCCCGCGGCCTCAACATCAAGTACATCCGTTTCCAGCTGCCACACGAAGGCGCACTGGAAGAACCCGACGTGGAAATTCCGCTTGACGACTACCGTAGCTATCACCGTTCGAAGCGCAGCTCGCTCGAAACCAGCAAATAAGGATTCATGGCAATAAAAAGCAGACTCATAGCACTCCTCATGGTGCTCCTTCCCATCGGCATGATGGCACAACAGATAACCATCACGACCGACTCCGTCGGACAACTGGCCAAGCAGCTGCCCGACAGCATCCGTTACTCCATGCAGGAACTGAAGATTAGCGGGCCTCTCAACGGCAACGACCTGAAGATTATCCAGCTCATCACCAGCCGGCTGAAGCCCAAGAAGCCCACAGAACAGGTGCTCACCGCGCTCGACCTTTCCGAGGCGACCATTATTGAAGGCAAGGGCAACTATCGCACCCGGGCCGACGTATTGCCCGCTGCCATGTTCCTGAACTGCAAGGCTCTGGAGCGCGTTGCCCTGCCCGACGGCACGCTCGAGGTCAGCAGGAGTTGCTTCAGCGGTTGCGTCAGCCTGAAGGAGATTGTCATTCCCGACGGCTGCACCCAGATTTCCGACTATGCCTTCAACGGCTGCACCGCCCTGAAGGACATCCGCCTGCCGCTCGACCTCACCATCATCGAGAACCATGCCTTCGACGGCTGTCGTTCGCTGACGTCGGTTGAAGTGCCGGAAGGGGTGACGCTCATCGATGTCTATGCCTTCAACAACTGCTCCTCTCTTGCCAAAATCGACTTGGAATGCGAAATCAACCGCATCAGCAACTCCTGCTTCGCCGGCTGTTCACTGTTGCGCGAACTGGCTTTGCCACAGTCGGTTACGCTCATCGGCAGCGACGCCTTCAAAGGATGCTCCTCGATGGAAATAATCCAGATGCCCGACGCCATCAGCGAGATCGGCAACAGTGCTTTTGAGGGCTGTATCAACCTGCGTTCCATCGAGATGACCACTGCCGCACGCATCGGCAGCGACGCCTTCAAGGGCTGTTCCAACCTGCAGTCAGTAGAGATTGAAAGTGCCAACCGCATCGGCAATGCGGCGTTCCAGAACTGCACCGGACTGCAGAGCGTCACCATTGACGGCAACCTGCAAGGCATCGGAACCGAGACCTTCGCCGGCTGCACGAACCTGGCTTCGGTGTCATTGCCCACGACGGTCAAGACTATCGGCACACGCGCCTTCTTCGAATGCAAGAGCCTGCCGGGCATTGACTTGCCCGACGGCGTCACACGTATCTACGACCATGCCTTCGAGGGGTGCGCCAGCCTGAAATATATCACCATTCCAAACCTGGTGAAGCAGATGGGCAGCGACACGTTTGAGAACTGCACATCGCTCGACTCCGTCAACATCCAGGGCTTCGTGGAAAAGCTGGAAAGCGACGTCTTCCGCTACTGCCACTCCCTGCGCACCATCGTCCTGCCGGTCAGCATCAAGAGCATCGGCGACAATGCCTTCCAGGAATGCTCGTCGCTCAGGGAAATCACCCTGCCCATCTCAGTGACCAGCATCGGCGACAATGCCTTCGACAAGTGCGTCTCGCTCCAGACAATGATCGTGCCCGCTGCCTGCACCACCATCGGCAGCGCCTCCTTCCGCGAGTGCAGCGGACTGACGCGCCTCGAGTTGCCCGCCGCCATGAAGAAGATCGGTGGTAACGCCTTCACCAAGTGCGTATCCCTGCGCGAGCTGGTGTTGGGGTCGCCCCTGCCCCCGAGCATCACCCATTCTTCGTTCAAGGGTGTCGTCATGAGCGCCTGCCGCATCACGGTCCCGAAGGGCTCCAAGAACAACTACCGCAACGACAAGTCGTGGGCCAAGATGCCCCTGCTCGTCGAGCAACAATGAGAAAAAGATAAAAAAGTAAAAAGGTAAAAAACATGAAAAGGGCTCTTGGACTGGTTGCGGGGCTGATGATGGTCATGGGTGCTCTGGCTCAGACGCCGGCAGACTCAATAGACAAGCAGGCCACGGTCGATGAGGTGACGGTCACCTCGTCTTCTGGTCTGCGCCGCATGGGCGGTCCGGTCAACGGCGTCACCATCGGCCGACAGGAGCTGTTCAAGGCTGCCTGCTGCAACCTCGGCGAGAGCTTCACCACCAACCCCTCGGTCGACGTTAGTTATAGCGACGCTGCCACGGGAGCCAAGCAGATCAAGCTGCTCGGGCTCTCAGGCACCTACGTCCAGATGCTCACCGAGCAGTTGCCAGCCTTCCGCGGCGCCGCCCTGCCCTACTCGCTCGACTATGTGCCCGGCCCGTGGATGCAGAGCATTCAGGTGTCGAAGGGCGCCTCGACGGTGAAGAACGGCTATGAGTCGATGACCGGCCAGATTGACATTGAATATAAGAAGCCCAACGACACCGAGCAGGTCAATGCCAACCTCTACGCCGACTCCAAGAGCCGACTGGAGGCCAACGCCGACGCCAACGTCCACCTCAGCGAGCAGCTCAGCACCGTCGTCCTGCTGCACGGCGAGAAAGGCTTCGGCCATCACGACGACAACGACGACGGATTCCTCGACATGCCCCGCCGCCAGCAGATGAACCTGCAGAACCGCTGGAAGCTGGTCACCGACCGCTACATCATGCACGCCGGCCTCAGCCTGCTCAAGGAGAAGCGCGAGGGCGGCCAGAGCAGCCATACGCATGTTGCGACGGAATCGCAACACGCACTTCCCCATCTTTACACCATCGAGACCGAAGCCGACCGCTACGAGGCCTACATGAAGCACGCCTTCATCCTGCGCCCCGAGCGGCAGGAGAACATCGCCCTGATGGCCAACGGCTCGCTGCACCTGCAGGACGCCCAGTACGGCCACCAGCTCTACGACAACAACGAGAAGACGCTGGCGGCGCAGCTGATGTACGAGACCAACTTCGGCGACGCCCATCAGCTCAGCGTCGGCACCAGCCTCAACCATTACCACAGCCGCGAGCACCTCGACGGCGCCCGCCTCGGCGAGAACGAGACCACCGGCGGCGCCTACGCCCAGTACACGCTGACGCTCGACCAGCTGACCCTCATGGCCGGTCTGCGCGCCGACCACAGCAGTCTCTACGACTGGTTTGTCACGCCCCGCCTGCACCTGAAGTATTCGCCCAGCGACCTCGTCAGCTTCCGCCTCTCCGCCGGCAAGGGCTACCGCTCGCCCCGCTTCTATGCTGAGAACCATTTCTTGTTGGCCAGCAGCCGCCCCCTAAACATGAAGGGCAGCCTTGGCCAGGAGAAAGCCAGGAACTACGGTCTCAACACGGCCTGGAACATTCCGCTGGCCGGAAAGACGCTGAAGCTCAACGCCGAGTATTACTTCACCGACTTCGAAAGTCAGCTGGCCGTCGATTACGTCAACGACGCCATCGATGTCTACACGACCGACAAAGGCTATTCCCACACCTTCCAGATTGACGCCACCTACCCCGTCGTGCAGGGACTGACGGCCACGGCTGCCTGGCGCTGGAACGACGTCAAGAGCCGCTATCACGGCGAGATGATGGAGCGCCCGCTGACCTCGCGCTACAAGGGACTGCTCTCGTTGAGCTACGCCCCCGGCCTGGGCATCTGGCACTTCGACACGACGCTGCAACTCAACGGCGGCGGCCGCATCATTGGCGACGAGCGCTTCCACAGCTACGAGCAGCTGCAGGCGCAGGTGACCCGCGACTTCCGCCACCTGTCAGTCTACGTCGGCGGCGAGAACCTGACCAACCGCCGGCAGAAGGATCCCATCCGCGGTTACGACAACCCGTGGGGCCGCGGCTTCGACGCCACGCTCGTCTGGGGCCCCGTCCACGGCCCTATCTTTTACATCGGACTAAGATATAATTTCGAACGAATATGAAAAAGCTGTTTATCATTGCCGCACTGGCCGCTAATGTCGTGGCCGTCGGCGCCAAGGACATCAAGACCGTCGTCTTCACCACCCAGCCGCAGATGCACTGCCAGAACTGCGAGAACCGCATCAAGGGCAACGTGCGCTTCGTGAAGGGCGTCAAGCAGATCGAGACCAACGTCGAGAAGCAGACCGTCACCATCCAGTATGATGCCGACAAGACCACGCCCGCAAAGATCCAGGAGGGCTTCAAGAAGATCGGCTACGAGGCCAAGCAGGTCGTGAAGAAGGAGGAGAAGAAGAAATGACGCTCTACCCCCAGCTTATCATGGACGCGCTCGCCACGGTGACGTATGCGGGCACGAAGAAAAACCTGGTGGAGAGCGGCATGGTGGCCGACACGCCGTCAATCGACGGCATGCATGTGCGCGTCGTGCTGGAGTTCCCGCGCGACACCGACCCTTTCCTGCGCTCGACTGTCAAGGCCGCCGAGGCCGCCATCCACTATCACGTCTCGAAGGACGTCGAGGTGCAGATTGTCACTGAATTCAAGTCGAAGCCCCGGCCGGAAGTGGAGAAGCTGCTGCCGGGCGTGAAGAACATCGTGGCCGTCAGCTCAGGCAAGGGCGGCGTCGGCAAGTCGACCGTGGCCGTCAACCTGGCCATTGCGCTCAGCCGCTTAGGCTACAGCGTCGGACTGCTCGACTGCGACATCTTCGGTCCCTCCATTCCCAAGATGCTCCACACGGAGGATGCCCGCCCCTACGCCGTCAACGTCGATGGGCGCGACCTCATCGAGCCCATTGAGCAGTATGGCGTCAAGATGCTCTCCATCGGCTTCTTCGTAGCGCCCGAGACGGCGACGCTCTGGCGCGGCGGCATGGCCTCCAACGCCCTGAAGCAGCTCATCGCCGATGCCGACTGGGGCGAGCTGGACTACCTGATACTCGACACGCCGCCGGGCACGAGCGACATCCACCTGACGCTGCTGCAGACGCTTGCCATCACGGGCGCCGTCATCGTCTCGACGCCGCAGCAGGTAGCCCTGGCCGACGCCCGCAAGGGCATCGACATGTACCGTAACGACAAGGTCAACGTGCCCATCCTCGGTCTGGTGGAGAACATGGCATGGTTCACGCCCGCCGAGCTGCCCGAGAACCGCTACTACATCTTCGGTCGCGAAGGCTGCAAGCAGCTGGCCGAGGCGATGCAGATTCCGCTGCTGGCCCAGATTCCGCTGGTGAAGAGCATCTGCGACAACGGCGACGCCGGGACGCCGGCCGCCCTCAACGCGGAGACAATGACCGGCCAGGCCTTCATCAACCTGGCGCAAGCCGTAGTCACGGTGGTCAACCGCCGCAACCGCGAACAGCCGAAGACCAAGATCGTAAAGACAAAATAGTTTTTATTGTAATAATTCATCGACGAGCCCACATTACGATGCGGGCTCGTCGTTGTTATTTTGCTGCATCTGATTGAGGCGCTCGGTGGCCACGCGGCGCGAGAGATAGATCTGATAGCGATAGACCAGACAGGCCGCAGCGAAGTAGACAGCCGTCTGCAGCCACAGGAAGCGCAGCTCGGGCAGCACGTCGCTGAGCGTGGCGCCCATCTCGTTGATGCGCACATAGCCGCGCACACCGAAGGTCGAGGGGAACAGCCACGAAATGCCCTGCCAGAAGCCAGGAATGCTCGACTGCGGCCAGCTGATGCCGGTGAGGAAAAGCAGTGGAAGCGTGACGAAGACGATGAGCAGCATGACGTTCTCGCGATAACGGATGATGCAGGAGACGGTCATGCCGAAGAAGATGCACGCCAGCAGATAGGGCAGCAGGAACAGGAGCAGGTCCTGCCAGTGGCCGATGGCCGTGAAGCTGAACAGGCGGGGCACCACCATCACCAGATAGGCCGTCATAACGGCGTAGATCATGAAGTAGGCCATGGCCTTGCCGAAGACGATGCGCAGCATGCCGCGGTGATGGCGGCTGATGGGGATGAGCATGTTGTAGCGGTTGTCCTCGCGGGCCGTGCCGGCCGACAGTCCGATGCCGAGCACGAGCGTCTGCTGGATGATGAGCATCAGGACAGCCGGGATGATGAACGAGCCATAGCCGCCCGTGGGATTGAAGATGGCCACCTCGTCGAAGTCGAGCGGTCGCGCTGAAATCTGCTCCTCGCGGGCCGTATAGTGCTGCCCCAGGCGGGTCTGAATCTCGCTGCCCATCTGCATGCTGACGGTCTGGGCCGTCTGGAACACCGCCTTGTAGGCCAGCATGAGCGACATGTCGCAATAGACGCTGACCGTGGCCTGCTCCATGCGGTTAATGTGCTCCTCAAAGTCGCTGGGAATGAGATAGATGCCCTTGGCCACCTGACGGCTGACCAGCGAGCGGGCCTCGTCAAGGTCGTTGGCGTGGCTCAGGATCTTTACGTCGGGCGAAGCATCGCAACGGCGGATGAACTGTCTGGACAGCTGCGAGTGACACTGGTCGACCACGACCACGGGCACCTCGCGCACCACCTCGCCAGTGTAAATCCACGAATAAAGCAGCGGATAGAACAAGGGCACAAGGATGAAGAAGATGAGCACGCCCTCGTCGCGCACCACCTGCCGCATCTCCTGCCGCCAGATGAAGGCGGCGTCCTGCAGAGCTTCTGTTATGTTACGGAATATAGACATAGGTGAGCATTGCATTCTTTATTTTCCGCACGACGAGCCAGGGCAGCAGCGTGAAGGCTGCCAGGGCGGCAAAGTGGAACCAGGCCTCGAGCAGCGGGAATCCGTTGAAGACACACGTCTGATAGATCATAAAATAATGACGCAGGGGGAACAGCCACGACAGGGCCTGCACCGGGCCGTCCATGGCCATGATGGGGAAGGCCGAGCCCGACATTGAGAAGCTGAGCATGGCCCACAGGGCGCAGATACTCATCGACATGCGCAGCGAGGGCATCAGTCCGAAGGCGAAGATGCCGAAGCCCTGCGACGCCAGCACCTGCATGACGCCCAGCAGCACGAGCATGGCGGCGCCGCCCTCATGGGGGAATCGGAGGATGCCGAAGACGTAGTACTCGTAGACGAAGACCATGAGCAGCCAGATGATGGTCTGCGGCAGCAGCTTGCCGATGAGGGCCACCGTGATGTTGTTGTCGGCCATACGGAGCCACTCGTGCGACGAGCCGAACTTCAGTTCCGTGCCGATGCTGTAGGCCGTAATGAGAAACATGAACAGCATCAGGATGCCGGGCACGATCATCGTCGTCAGATAGATGTTGTAGCTCGTCCAGGGGTTGGCCACCTGGTGGAGGTCGATGCGGATGGGCTGCAGGAAGGTCTGGATCTGCTCATCGGTAAACCCGCGGGCCCGCATCGTGGCCTGTCCGACAGCGGCCGAGCCGAGGGTCGCGACGGTCTTGAGATCCTTCATAATGAGCGAGCCGCCCGCAATGGAAGCCATCGAATAGTAGAAGGATATCTTGGGCTGACGGCTGGCAAGCAGTTCGTCGGTAGTGCCCTTGGGCAGATAGAGGAAACCGTAGATCTCGTTTTGCTGGATGGCGCGGCGCGCATCGCTCACACTGGGATAGTGGGCCACGACGTCGCTGTTCTGGAAGGCATCAAGATTGCGCACCAGCGCGCGGGTGGTCGACGTATTGTCGAGGTCGACCAGACCTACGGGCAGTTCCAATGGTTGGCCCTCGTGCATGATTGAGGTGAAGAAAAACATCACCAGAATAGGGAATACCACCATACAGAAGAGGTAGACCGGATTCTTCAGCAGAATGCGGCATTCGCGCAGGGCGATGGAGCCCACCCCCTTCCCAAGGGAAAAGCCCACCCCCTTCCCCTACCCAAGGGAGGCGGGATTGGTCGGCTTTGAGCCTTGTGATGCCGTCTGTACAGTTTGTTCTTCCATTCTGCCTATATCTATTTAAACTCCCCTCCCTTGGGGAGGGGTTGGGGGTGGGCTCTTTATTTTATCACCAAGCTCATTCCCGGCCGCAAGCCCTCAATCTTCTCCACGGGGCGGGCCTTCACCTCGAACGTCTTCAGGTCGTACTGGCCGTTAGCCTTCGTGGCCTTCCAGACGGCATAGGAGCCCTGGTCCTTCAGGTGATAGACGCGCATCTTGATGTCCTTGTTGAAGGCTGGCACGAAGGCTGTGAACTCCGATCCGGTCTGCATGCCTTCGAGCTGATCCTCGCGGACGTTGAACGTGCCCCACATGTCGTCCATCAGCGAGATGGTCATGATGGGACTGCCCGTGCCGACGAGCTCGCCCACCTTGGGATAAATCGAGCTGACCTCGCCGTCCATCTGAGCCACCTGGATGGTCTCGTCGATGTAGGCATTCACCTCCTGGACGGCACCCTTGGCGCGGTTCACTTGAGCCTGGGCGGCCAGTTTCTCCTCCTGACGGGCACCGTTGACGGCCATCTCATACTGGCTCTGGGCGGCCCTCACCTGCGCTTCCGACGACTTGAACATAGCCTCGGCCTCATCGCGCTTCTGAGCCGACATGACCCCCTCGTCGTAGAGGCGCTGCACGCGGCGGTACGACTTCTCGGCAATCTCCAGTCCGGCCTTGGCCTGCTGCAGCAGCTGATAGGCGCCCTGCACCTGCTCCTTGCGTGCTCCGGCCTTAGCCATCTGCTCCAGTGCCGAAGCGCCCTGCTCAGCGCTCTGTGCCTGGGTCATCTTAGCCCTCACCTCAGGCGCGTCGAGGATGGCCAGCGTGTCGCCGGCCCGGACGAAGTCGCCCTCCTTGACACGTATTTCCAGGATGCGTCCGGGCACCTTGCTCGACACGCGATACTCCGACACCTCGACCTGTCCCTGAATGATCTCCGGGTCACGGTCGAGGGCAAAGAAGCCGATGATGGCCACTATGACGACCACTGCTGCGAAGCCCAGTATGGCCAGCAGGATGTTGTTATGCTGTTTCTTAGCTTGACTGTTGCTCATAATAATATCTATTATCTGTTATCTCTTATCTGTTCAACGTTCCCAATGCCTTCTGCAGGTCGACCTCGGCCAGGCGCACGGCGATTTCGGCGTCAATCTTCTGCGACTGCGCCTGCAGCCAGGCCGTCTGTGCCTCCATCACGGTGGTGGCGTTGATGACGCCCTCGCGGAATCCCACGTTAGCCGTGCGCAGGTTCTCCTCGGCCTTGGCGATGTTGGTCTTGGCCATAGCCAGCCGCTTGCTGGCCTCGCCCACCTTGAACGAAGTCTGACTGACCTGCAGTTCAATCTTTTCGCGGGCCTCCTCCAGTTCGAGTTCAGCGATGGCGGCGGCTCCCTTCGACGCGCGTACCTTATACATATTGTCGCCCCAGTTCCAGATGGGGATGCGGAGCAGTACGCCGACGTTCCAGAACCCGCCGAACTTCTTCTCAAAGCCGTTCAGCACGTTGGGATTGCTGATGGCATAGCCGCCGGTCAGTGCCAGCTGCGGCAGGTTGGCAGCCTTCAGGATGTTCGTTGACTGGCGGGTCATGTCAACGACGTTCTCGAGCATTTTCAGCTCCGGGCGCTGGGCCATGGCCAGGGCGATGTCGGGTTGCTGTGATTCAGCGACAGACGGGACAAGGGCGTCGGCGTCCTCGTCGGCCAGCACGATGGCCTCGTCCATGGGCAGGCCGATCATCTGGCAGAGCAGCATGCGCGAGAGCGTCAGCCCGTCATCGACTTGCTGCACGGCCATCTCGGCCTCGCTCACCTTCACGCTGACGCTGAGCCCCTCGCTGCGTGTGGCCACGCCCTCGCTGATCATCTTCTGCACATCGTCGTCGAGCTTCTGTACGACCTCGAGGAAGCTCTCGGCCAGCCGCTTCTTGTGTTTCAGGGAGACGACCTGCCAATAGGCCTGGTCAGTGGAGTAGACAACGGCCTGCCGCCCTGCCTCGGCGCGGTTGCCGGCCAGCTGTTCGTTGAGGTCGGCCACGCGATTGAGCGCCACGATGGCGCCGCCCATGAACAGCGGCTGTGTGACGACGACGGAGCCCGCAAAGATGTTGCGCGTGTCCGTCCGGAAGGCGTCGACAATCTTCTGGCCCTCCGTGTTCAGCAGTCCGGTGACGCCCGTCAGCGTCTGGCCCATCTGCTGCTGCATTTGGCCGGCCATCTGCTGGAAGGCGTCGAGGGGCATGCCCATCTGGCCGAGCATCTGTCCGAGCTGACCTATCTGCGTCTGCAGACCGGCGCCAAGGCCCTGCAGCGGCGCAGCGGCATTGTTGCCCAGGTTCTGCAGCGACGACTTCTGTTCATCGTTGAGCAGCGACAGCTCCTCGCTCGTCCACTGATACGTGCCCAATGCCGAGACGTGCGGCAGGTATTTCGTGCGGGCCGAGCGTCTCAGGTTGGCCGCCACCTGCAGCTTCAGCTCGTCGGCGCCCACCTGCTTGTTGTTGCGCAGGGCCATAGCGCGGCACGAGTCGAGCGTCAGCAACTGCTGTGCCGTAGCCGTACTTATGTACAATGTACAATGTACAAAGCACATGGCCGCCAGTGCCGACATTCTTATTATTCTTTCCCTATTCATTGTTCATTGTACATTATTCATTGTACATTATTTAAAGTTGAACGTGCGAGTGCCGATCATGTTGCCGTCGGCAAAGATGCTGACGCGATAGTCGCCGGCCTCGAGGAACTCAGCCACCTGCCAGTAGACCGTCACGGGCGTCTCCTCGCCGCTGTACTCGATGGTCTTCTTCATCGAGTACTCCAGCTGGCGGTTCTCATAGGCAAACGTGCCGCCGCCACCCAGCACCGTGCCGGCCGGCGTCTGGATGCGCACGTAGAGCGTGCGGTTGCCGTTCTGGGCCGTCACGTTGCGCGCCACGGTGAAGTTCACCTGCAGCGTCTTGGCGTCCTTCATCTTCTTGGCCGCCTTCTGTCGCTTGTTGAGCGGGGTCATCGTGATGCCTGTGGCATCGAGCTGGGCGGCAATGGCCACCTTCTCGGTCAGCGACGCCTTCTCCTGCTGCAGGCCCGCGTTGGCGCGGTTGGTCTCGGCCAGCTGGGTGTTGACGCGCTCATTCTCCTGGCGCAGCTGCTGGTTCACCTGGTTGAGCGAGTCGACCTGGCGGATATACGAGCGCAGCACCTCGCGCACGGCGGCCAGCTCCTTCTTCAGGCGCGTAATCTCGCGGGCGTCGCTGGCCTTCACCTGCTTCAGCTCCTCGAGCAGCTGCTGCGTGCGCATCTGCTCCTGCGTCAGCTGGGCGATGATCGAGTCGTTGTTGATCTGCGTCATCATCTCGCCATACTGCAGCGTGAAGCGCTCATATTCGTTCTCCATCTCCTGCTTGTCGAGCTCAGCCAGCTCCTGCATCTCTTGCTTTTCCTGCTCCAGCTGGCGGTTGCTGCGCATGAGCAACAGCGCCACAATGGCCACAGCGGCCAAGGCAATCCAAAGTTTCTTCATATCTGTTCCCTTGATATCATAGTGGGGTTTTAAAATTTTGTGCAAAATTATGGATTTTCCCGCAAACAGCAAAATTTTTGCCCTCCACTTTAGCACCAAATAGGACATTTTTAATATTCTTAGGTATAAAAAGAGCATCCGCCAGACTGCCGACCAAATTCGGTACATCGCCGATGTACGAATCGTACATGCCCGATGTACGAAACGTACATGGCCGATGTACGAAAAAAAATGATTACAGAAAATTATGTCCTTTTTTGCCTCGGAATTTGGCAGTTACAACTTTTTTACTTATCTTTGCCCACGGTTTAGTAACCCTATGACATCAAGCCTATGGACAAACCGGGATTCTGGAACCGCGCGTTCCACCTTTATTATGATGGATTCCGCAGCATGACGTTGGGGCAGACGCTCTGGCTCATCATCGGCATCAAGCTGTTCATCATGTTCGCCATCCTCAAGGTGTTCTTCTTCCCCAACTTCCTCAAGCAGCATGCCGCTGAGGGCCAGGAGGGCGACTACGTGGCCACGGAGCTCATCAACCGATCGCAATGAATATTAACAATAACCTAAAAATAATTTATGTACAACATTCTCTTAGACATCGATGCAGGCACAATTAACTGGTCGAGGGCGCAATTCGCCTTGACAGCCATCTACCACTGGCTCTTTGTGCCGCTGACGCTCGGTCTGGCCGTTATCATGGGCATCGCCGAGACCATCTACTACAAGAAGGGCGACGAGTTCTGGAAGAAGGTCGCCAAGTTCTGGCAGAAGCTCTTTGGCATCAACTTCGCCATGGGCGTCGCCACGGGCATCATCCTCGAGTTTGAATTCGGCACCAACTGGTCGAACTATTCCTGGTTCGTGGGTGACATCTTCGGCGCCCCGCTGGCCATCGAGGGCATCCTGGCCTTCTTCATGGAGTCGACGTTCGTGGCCGTGATGTACTTCGGATGGAAGAAAGTGTCACGCGGCTTCCACCTCGCCTCGACGTGGCTCACCGGCCTGGGCGCCACCATCTCCGCCTGGTGGATCCTGGTGGCCAACGCGTGGATGCAGAATCCCGTCGGCTGCGAGTTCAATCCCGACACGATGCGCACCGAGATGGTCGACTTCTTCGCCGTGGCCTTCTCGCCCTTCGCCGTGGGCAAGTTCTTCCACACGGTCATCTCGTCGTGGATCATCGGAGCCGTCTTCTGCGTGGCCGTCTGCGCATGGTATCTGCTCAAGAAGCGCGAGACCCGACTGGCCCGCGAGAGCATCAAGATCGGCGCCATGGTGGGCCTCATCGCCTCGCTGGGCGCAGCCTTCACCGGCCATATCAGCGGTCAGCAGGTGGCTAAGGCACAGCCCATGAAACTGGCTGCCATGGAGGCTCTCTACAACGGCGGCACGGAGCAGGGCCTGACGGCCGTGGCATGGGTCAACCCGCTGCGGCAGCCCGACTATGCAAATGAGGCGTCGGCCCCGCTAAAGGTCGACATGCCCTATGCCCTGTCAATCATGGCCACCAACGACCCACACGGCTTCGTGCCCGGCGTGAACGACCTGCTCAACGGCTACACCCTGCCCGACGGCACCAGCGAGCCGTCGGCCGACGAGAAGATTGAGCGCGGCAAGATGGCCATCCAGGCCCTCGCCGACTATCGGCGCGCCAAGGCCGAGGGAGCCGACGATGCCGCCGTCAGCGAGCAGCTGGCCATCCTCAAGGACAACTTCAAGTATTTCGGCTACGGCTATATCCGCGACAAGGCTGAGCTCGTGCCCTTCATCCCCGTGAACTTCTGGGCTTTCCGCATCATGGTCGGACTGGGCTGCCTGTTCATCCTGTTCTTCGCCATCGTGGTGCTGCTGGCCTACAGGGTGCCCCTGCTGTCGGTCACGGTGCGCCGCCTGTTCTCCGCCTTCGGCTTCATGGACGAGGCCGACAGCGACGTCCATGGCGCCGAGTCGCTGCCCCGCTGGCTCTGCTGGGTGGCCATCGCCCTGGTGCCCCTGGCCTACGTCTGTTCCGAGAGCGGCTGGCTCGTGGCCGAGTTTGGCCGTCAGCCCTGGACCATCCAGGACATGCTGCCCACCTGGGCCGCCGTCAGCGACCTCCACTCCTCGAGCGTCATGATCACGTTCTTCCTGTTCCTCATCCTCTTCACCACGATGCTGGCCGTCGAGATCAACATCCTGCTGAAGCAGATCAAGAAAGGCCCGGACGAAGAATAATCAAAAATCGAAATCCCGAAATCCCGAAAAATCGAAATCCCGAAAAAAAACGGAATCCCGGAATAACGGAATCCCGGACTAACGGAATCCCGGAATAACGAAAAAAAGAAAAAGACAATGACATACACATTCCTGCAACACTATTGGTGGTTCCTGGTCTCACTGCTGGGAGCCCTGCTGGTCTTCCTGATGTTCGTTCAGGGAGCCAACTCCATGCTGCGCTCGCTCGGCTGGACCGAGGAGGGCCGCTGGCTGGTCATCAACTCGACCGGCCGCAAGTGGGAGTTCACGTTCACCACCCTCGTCACCTTCGGCGGCGCCTTCTTTGCCTCCTTCCCCCTGTTCTATTCCACAAGCTTTGGTGGCGCCTACTGGCTCTGGATGATCATCCTCTTCACCTTCGTGCTCCAGGCCGTCAGCTATGAGTTCCAGAACAAGCTGGGCAATTTTCTCGGTCCCCGCACGTTCCAGTTCTTCCTCGTGCTCAATGGTCTTGTCGGTCCGCTGCTCCTCGGCGGTGCCGTGGCCACCTTCTTCGAGGGAAGCAACTTCATCGTGGAGAAAAGCAACATCATCGATGCCACGGCCGCGACGCCCATCATCAGCTACTGGGCCAACGCCTCTCACGGTCTCGACGCCCTGCTCAATCCGTGGGTACTCGTCTTTGGCTTGGCCGTCGTCTTCCTGGCCCGCACCCTTGGTACGCTCTACGTGATGAACAACGTGGCCGACGAGGACATCCGCTCGCGCGGCTCCGTCCGCCTCATCGGCACTGCCGTGCCCTTCGTCGTGCTGTTCGTGGCCTATCTGGTCCACCTGCTCCTCAAGGACGGCTATGCCTATACGGCCGACGGCACCATCGTCATGGAGCCGCACAAGTACCTGACCAACCTGCTCACGATGTGGCCCGTGCTCATCCTATTGCTCGTTGGCGTCGTCCTCGTGCTCTTTGGCATCGGCAAGACCATTGTGTCGAAAGACTACGTGAAGGGCATCTGGCCCGCCGGCATCGGCACCGTGCTCACCGTGCTCGCCCTGTTGCTCACGGCCGGATGGAACATGACAGCCTTCTATCCCTCGACGGCCGACCTGCAGTCGTCGCTCACCATCGAGAACGCCTGCTCGAGCTACTTCACGCTGAACACGATGTTCTACGTCTCGCTCCTGATTCCCTTCGTCCTGGCCTACATCGTCTACTGCTGGCGCAAGATCGACGCCCGCAAGCTGACCAACGACGAAATCAAGACCGACCACGCCTATTAAAGCTGATACCACGGATTACGCGGATTACACGGATTTTTAATTATCAAGACAATCCGTGTAATCCGCGTAATCCGTGGTTGTAAGTTACAAGCGTCAAATTTTCTGTTCCACATTGGGTACTTCCTAACATGGACAATAGCGGATGAAAAACAGAAAAACGGCACTTCTTGACACCAATATACCCCTATATTGGTATCGAGAAGCCCCACTTCCCGTTTTGAAAGCACGAGGATAAAGTATCCCGAAGCACAACTCTCAGATCAGCAGCCAAGCGAGCCTTTATTAAAGAATGTTAATGCTACATAACATCGGCATGGCAGCATCGTTATTGTGATGTATGGAAGCGAATACGTTCACAAACATAGCTACCCAGCTGCGCCCCCGTCTGCTGCGGACGGCCCGGCTCGTGCTGACCGACGCTGACGAGGCTGAGGACGTGGTGCAGGAAGTGCTGCTGCGTCTCTGGACTGCATGGGCGCAGATTGGCTCCGGCACCTACGCTGAGCGGCTGGGCATCAGACTGACCAAGCACCTCTGCATTGACACACTGCGCAGTGCCCGCGTGCGCTATTGGGCAGCGATGCCTGCGGCCGACAGTCTGGCCGATGCCCCGGCGACATCGGCTGCGACGGTGAGAGAACGCGAAATCCGCGAGGCGCTCGACCGGGCGGTGGATGCCTTGCAGCCCCGCGAGCGCCAGCTGTGGCAACTGCACGCCGAGGCGGGCATGCGCCCGGCAGAGATTGCTGCCACGACGGGCATTGGGGTGCGCACGGTCAGTTCGATGCTGAGTGCTGCCCGCTATAAGATACTGACGAAAATGAAGAAAGGAGGATATATCAATGAATGACAAAGAATTTATTTATAGCTATCTCGACGGCGAGCGCCCATTGCACCCTCACCGACTGGAAATCCCGGCCGACGACGTGCTCGACGCATCGGAAGCGGAATTCGACCAGCTGGTGGCAGGAGCGCATGTGGTGCCATTGTGGCGCAGGTTGATGCGGGCCGCTGCGGTCGTGGCCGTAGTGCTTGTGGTTGGTGCCGGATTGTGGCAGACCGTGATGCACCTAAACAACCAGCCTTCTTGCATCGGCGAGCAGCCCCTCCCCAATATGCCCATAGCCGAAGCAGCGGTCGCGGCCGACAGTACGGCCCGGCTTGTGGCCAGCACGGAGACGGAGGAGCGGCCTGCCACGCCACCACGACAAGCCCCGGCCCGGCAGAGAACAAGGCAAACGGCAAAAGGCCCCGCACTGACCACTGCTGCCGACAGTCTGGACTACTACCTGACGCTGCTGGAACAGCAGGTAGGCAAGTGCACCGACGAGGACTGCCTGGCCAAGATGGGCGAGCTGATGCAGGCCGATGAGCGCATCCGAATGTTGATTGAGCGTGTGGCGAAGCAGCACGTGGAGTCGGCTTACATGCAAATAGAGGTGCTGGTGGACAGCACCGACGCAGAAACCGCTCTGTAATAAGGAATAATAACCATTAATAATAAAATCAGAAGATGCAAAACCACACCATCACGACGGCTCTCGTGAGCCTCTCGATGGCCGCCATGGCCATAACCTCATCGGCACAGCGCACAGTGAGTGCCGACTATGCCATCGCCCCTTTCGCCCAATTTGTCATTTCAATGGACAGCGTCCGCACGGCCATCATGATCGGGACTGAGTTGGAGGAGCAGTTGAAGACTTCGCCCGACGGCCAGTTGTCGGTAGACGTCATCTACCTTGACGGCCACTGGCCGGTGACCACCGGCTACTTGCGCAACGTGCTGGAGGCTATCGACCACGTGTCGGATTATCACTCCGGTTTCAGCGCCCTGACGATGAAGGTCAGCCAGATGGCCGACATGAGTGCCACTGCCGATGCGAACCAGCTGGCTGCCATTGCCGTAGCACTGCGCCGTGAGGCCATGCGCTACGAGCTGCTGCTCTCGCCTGACCAGTTTGCAATAGTCTGGAAGGACCTGTACACCATTAGGAAAAGGGCTGCGCAGCTGGCCCCGGCCGTGGACATCATCTTCGCACAGACCGAGGAGATACTGCGCCAGGACATCAACGAGACGATCCGACTGACGCATCACGACGCGTCGCGCCATCAATTCCTGAAGCAGACGGGATTCACCGTGACAAAAAACGACAAGGGCCGATGGTACTTTGCCGTCTCGGGCAAGCACTACACGGGCGACCCGTCGCTGCACTATCTTGACGGCCACGTGGGTGAAGGAGGGGAGCTTGAGTATCACGCCGTCCACAACGAGACAGACCTGCAGCCCGGCATCTACCGGCTGACCGTAGCCACGCGAGCCGAGGGTCAGGGACCGTCAGGCGCATTCGTCTTCGCTGAGACCACAAATGGGAACGAGCCGAACCGGCGACTTGTCGAAATCGAGGCTTGCGACAATGTGGGTGGGAGCATCTGGCGGGACGCAGCCCTGCGTGTAAAGGAGGCTGACAGGAAGGAAGGGAATCCGTCGCCCCGCGACGTGCGTATCGCCCTGGCGAATGGCGGCGTGGGCTATGGATGGAACGAAACGGTGGTCAGCGACATCGTCGTCATGGACGGGCGCTTGTCTTACGGCGTCTCGTGCGACCCAGAGTTCACAGGACAGACATTCCGCAAGAACTGGTTCTCGGCCGTTGATTTCCGGCTGGAGCGCATCGGCGACTTATGAAGATTACGATTATTCTCTCTTTGCGTCGCGGTCGTAGTGCGGCATGTCGTCGGGCAGGACGAAGGAGAACTCGACGAGGCCGCGCACCTCGCCGTCTTCGCGCCACGGCGTCTGGAAGATGAGCTTGCGGCGGCCCTTCTTGGTGATGGTGTAACAGTGGCTCTCGCCGCTTTCCAGCATGTGGCGGATGATGGCCTGCGAGCGCTCGTTGTGGCAGGGCATCATGTTTTGCCCAACCATCGACTGGCCCTCCTTATTAAAAGTCTCGCGCGAACGGCGGTTCATGTAGACGACGGTGCCCTCAGTGTCGCTGACGGTGATGGCACCGTCGATGTCTTCTGCCCAATTGAATTTTTCCATAGTTTTTATTGTTTTGCGCCTGCAAAGTTACAAAAAAATCATAATTCATAAATCATAATTCATAATTTTTAGTACCTTTGCAGTTCAAAAAGGAATTGAACGCATGATTGTCTGTATAGCAGAGAAGCCCAGCGTGGCGCAGGACATCGCCCGCATCATCGGGGCCAACTACCGCAAGGACGGCTATTACGAGGGTAATGGCTACCAGGTGACGTGGACCTTCGGCCACCTGTGCGAGCTGAAGATGCCGGAGGACTACACGCCCAACTGGCGCTACTGGGCGCTGTCGTCGCTGCCCATGATTCCGCCGAAGTTCGGCATCCGCCTGAAGGAGGACGAGGGCATCAAGAAGCAGTTTGCCGTGATTGAGCAGCTGTTCCGCGCGGCCGACGGCATCATCAACTGCGGCGATGCCGGCCAGGAGGGTGAGCTCATCCAGCGCTGGGTGATGCAGAAGGCGCAGGTGACGTGCCCTGTGCGTCGCCTCTGGATCTCGTCGATGACCGACGAGGCCATCCGCGAGGGCTTTGCCACGCTGAAGGACCAAAGTGAATATCAGTCGCTCTACATGGCGGGGCTCTCGCGCGCCGTGGGCGACTGGCTCTTAGGCATCAACTGCACGCGCCTCTATACTATTAAATATGGTCAGAACCGCCAGGTGCTCTCAATAGGCCGTGTGCAGACGCCCACGCTGGCCCTCATCGTCAATCGCCAGAAGGAGATCGACAACTTCAAGCCGGAGCCCTACTGGGTGCTGGCGACGGTCTATCGCGACACGACGTTCACGGCCACGAAGGGCAAGTTCACGTCGAAGGAGGAGGGCGAGCAGGCGTTCGCCACGATTGAGGGCCGTCCCTTCACCATCACCGACGTGCAGAAGAAGAACGGCCGCGAGACGCCGCCGCCACTCTACGACCTGACGTCGCTGCAGGTGGACTGCAACCGCAAGTTCGGCTTCTCGGCCGACCTGACGCTCAACCTCATCCAGCAGCTCTACGAGATGAAGCTGACCACCTATCCGCGCGTCGACACGACCTTCCTGCCCGACGATGTCTATCCCAAGTGCCCGCAGACGATGAACGGTCTGTTTCAGGTGCGTTTCGCCGGCGTGGCGCCCTATGCCGAGCTGATCAAGCCGCTGGGCGGCAAGGACCTGCCGAAGTCGAAGAAGGTCTTCGACTCTTCTAAGGTGACCGACCACCACGCCATCATCCCCCCGGGCCAGATTCCCGGTGGCCTCTCCGACCTGCAGCAGAAGGTCTACGACCTCATCGCCCGCCGCTTCATCGCCGTGTTCTATCCTGACTGCAAATATGCGCAGACGACGGTGATGGGAAAGGTCCAGACCCACCCCCAGCCCCTCCCTGGAGGGAGGGGAGTAGACACTTCTGCTCCAGAAGAATCCGACGACAAGTCAATATACTCCCCGCCCTTTAGGGAGGGGCAGGGGGAGGGTCTTGAGGGGCTGGAGGAGGGTTTGACATTTAAGGCCACCGGTCGCACCATTCTCGATCTGGGCTGGCGTGCCATATACGCAAAAGACGCCCCAACCGAAGACGACGAATCTAACGTAGCCCCCTCGGGGGCAGAAGGGGGGGCTTCCAGTGAGGCCGCTGAGCGCACCCTGCCCGCCTTCCAGAAAGGCGAGAGCGGCCCACACAAGCCGACGCTGACGGAGAAATGGACCACGCCCCCACCATACTACAACGAGGCATCGCTGCTGCGCGCCATGGAGACGGCCGGCAAGCTGGTCGACGACGAGGAGCTGCGCGCCGCGATGAAGGAGAACGGTATCGGCCGCCCCTCCACGCGCGCCGCCATCATCGAGACGCTGTTCAAGCGCCACTACATCCGCAAGGAGCGCAAGCGCCTCGTTGCCACCCCCACGGGCATCGAACTCATCGACCTCATCCACGAGGAACTGCTCAAGAGTGCCGAGCTGACGGGCATCTGGGAGAAAAAGCTGCGAGACATCGAGGCCCATAAGTACGATCCCGTGCAGTTCATCACCGAGCTGAAGCAACAGGTCGGCGACATCGTCCGGCAGGTCATCGGAGACCAAAGCAACCGCCGTGTGACCGCAGTGGAAGAAGCCCCCCCTACGGCCCCCAAGGGGGCTTCTATAGACCCTGCCAAGAAAACTACAAAGACAAAGAGGAAGAAAGCCGCCCCCAAAACTATCGAAGCCCCCTCGGGGGCCGTAGGGGGGGCTTCACCCTCGGGGGCCGTAGGGGGGGCTTCCTCGTCGGGGGCCGTAGGGGGGGCTACTTCCCCTTCCCTCGTCGGCCAGCCCTGTCCCCTCTGCGGCCAAGGCCATATTATAAAAGGAAAAACCGCCTACGGATGCAGCCGATGGAAGGAAGGTTGCACATGGCGCCAGCCACTGACACAATAAATCCGCGACTGACGCGTTATATATTGGTATGCGACGTAGTCTACAGTTTCTATATATAGCATTCGCCGTCGTGCTCTTAGCCTCGTGCGGGGCCGACTCGGCCATGAAGAAGGGCGACAAGTATTTCGCCCTGGGCGAATACTATGACGCTGCGGCGCAATACAAGAAGGCCTACGCGCAGACACCCAACAAGGAGCGGCCCCTGCGCGGACTGCGGGCGCTGAGGATGGCCGACTGCTATCGGCGCATCAACCAGACGCAGCGGGCCATTGCGGCCTACAACAACGCCGTGCGCTTCAAGCAGGCCGACACGCTGTCAATGTTCTACCTCGGTCAGCTGTTGCTGAAGAACGGCTCCTACAAAGAGGCGGAGCGGACGTTCAGCGAACTGCTCGACCCGGCCTACGCCTCGACGCTGTCGGATCAGACGGTGCAGCTCATCCGCAACGGTCTGGAGTCGGCCCAGAAGGCCCCGGGCTGGAAGGCCAACGCAGAATATTCGGGCTACACGGTGAAGAAGCAGGAGCTGTTCAACTCGCGCCGCGCCGAATATTCGCCGATGCTCTGCGGCGACGACAACGACCAGCTGTTTTTCTCCTCCACCCGCAACGACGCCAAGGGCGACGAGCTCAGCGGCATCACGGGCATGAAGAACGCCGACATCTTCTTCTCGCAGAAGGACGACAAGGGCAAGTGGAGCAAGCCGGAAGCCATCGAGAGCGACCTGAACTCTGACGACGACGAGGGCGCCTGCACTTTCACGCCCGACGGCAAGACGATGTACCTGACGGTCTGCAAGACCGACCCCGACTATCCCCGCTATGCCCAGATTGCCACGTCGCAGCGCAGCGACGCCTCGTGGGGCAAGGCGACGGTACAGGAGATCACGAAGGACACGCTCTCGACGTTTGCCCATCCGGCCGTCTCGCCCGACGGCATGTGGCTCTACTTCGTCAGCGACATGCCCGGCGGCATGGGTGGCTACGACATCTGGCGCATCCAGCTGACGGCCCACGGCATGGTGGGTCTGGAGAACCTCGGCGAGCCGATCAACACGCCCGGCAACGAGCTGTTTCCCACGTTCCGCCCCAACGGCGACCTCTATTTCTCCAGCGACGGCCATCCCGGCATGGGAGGACTGGACATTTTCATCGCAAAGCCCGTTCAAAGTGAGAAGGGAGAAGTGAGAAGTGAGAAGTTTAGTAACAATCAAGATGCTGGGACAGACAGCAATTCTGACAACACTTCTCACTTCTCACCTCTCACTTCTCACTTATATGAGTTAGAGCACCCCGGCTACCCGCTCAATTCTTCGGGCGACGACTTCGGCATGACCTTCGAGGGGCTCCACAACCGCGGCTACTTCTCGTCGAACCGGGGCGACGCACGCGGCTGGGACCACATCTACTCGTTTGAGAAGCATGAGGTGATCCAGACCGTCAAGGGGTGGGTCTACGAGCAGGACGGCTATGAGCTGCCCGCCGGACTGGTCTACATGGTCGGCAACGACGGCACCAACCTGAAGCTCAGCGTGCGCGGCGACGGCTCCTTCGAGCAGGAAATCCAGCCGGGCGTCGACTATGTCTTCCTCGGCACGTGCAAGGGCTACCTGAACCATAAGGAGGAGCTGCGCGTCGACTCGGTGCTCGAAAGCGAGGAGTACGTGCTGCAGTTCCCCCTGGCCTCCATCACGGCGCCCGTGCTCATCGACAACATCTTCTACGACTTCGACAAGGCCACCCTGCGGCCCGAGTCGACCGAGGCCCTCGACAACCTCATCGCCCTGCTCAACGAGAACCCCAACGTCACCATCGAGCTCAGCGCCCACACCGACCTGCGCGGCTCCGACCAGTATAACGAGCGGCTCTCGCAGCGTCGCGCCGAGAGCGTGGTCAACTACCTCATCGAGCACGGCATCGCCAAGGACCGTCTGACGCCCATGGGCTACGGCGAGCAGCGTCCTAAGACAATCAAGAAGAAGCTGACTGAGAAATACACGTGGATGAAGGAGGGCGACGTGCTGACCGAGGAATATATCAATGCCCTCGACGACGAGGAGAAGCAGGAGATATGCCATCAGCTGAACCGCCGCACCGAGTTCATCGTCCTGCGCACCACCTATGGCATGTTCAACCAGGACGGCACCGTCAAGGAGGATGCCATCAAGAAACCTGCCGACAACCGGCAGGCCGTCCCCGACGACGACTTCCTTTTCTGAAGTGAAAGTGGCGCTTCTCGAAGGTAATATAGGGGTATATTACTTTCAAGAAGCGCCACTTTTCATATCTTGATGTCCTAAATTAGTAAAGGCGGAGGCGCGGTTCGCGGCGTACCACCTCGCTCAGGACGAGGGCCGTCGCCACCAGCAGCATGAGCCACAGCTGAGCCAGCTGACCCGTGGTGGGCATTGTCGTCATCAGCCTCAGCCCCCACCCCAACAGCACATGCCAGCCGCCAAGGAGCGTGAACACCACCACGCCCACGATGACGCAGGCGGCCGTCCATATCCGCGACAGGCGCAGCGTGCGGTCGGGCAAGCGGTGCTTTACGCGCTGCGTAAAACCATCGTCGGCCAGCTCCATCTGGCGGGCCGGCTGGAAGAACTGCTCCAGCAACAGGTCGTCATCATTTTCCGTCTTAGCCATTCTGTTTTAAGTAGGTTGCCAGCCGCTCCTTGCCCCGTCGCAGGTGCGACTTCACTGTATTCAGCGGCATCGCCGTGATGCCCGCAATCTCGTCGAGGGCATAGCCGTCGATGAGCTGCAGCGTGATGCACGTGCGCTCCTCCTCCTTCAGTATCGAGAGGGCGCGGTAGATGTCGGTTTTAAGGGAAGAGTGAAAAGTGAAAAGTGAAGAATTTGCTGCCGCTGCGGCGTTTTCAGCAGGGGTGCCCTGTGCAGCGGCAGCAAATTCTGCACTTTTCACTATTCCCTTTTCCTTTCTCTTATAGTCATAAAAGACGTTATAGGCAATGCGCATGAGCCACGTCTGCAGCGAGGCCCGCCCGCGGAACTGCCCGATGTTGAGATAGGCCTTCAGGAACGTGTCCTGGGCCAGGTCGTCGCTCAGCATCTCGTCGCCCAACGTCAGGTTGAGCAGGAATCGCCGCACAGGCGACTGGTACTTCCTGACAATCTGGTCAAAGGCCCGCTTGTTTCGGAAGACCGCCACCTGCGTCACGAGAGAGATATCACTGAGCGAAGCAGCCATCGCTTACACCTGCAGGTTGTTCTTCTGCGGCATCACGATCCACATGACGATGTAGAGGATGATGCCCAGGAATACTGTCATCACGCTCAGGGCTGCGTAGGCGATGCGCACCAGCGTGGGTTCGAAGTCGAAATACTCGGCCAGGCCGGCGCATACACCGCCCAGCACGCGGTCGTTTGAACGAAAAAGCTTCTGTGTCATTGTTGTCAGTTATTTTTAAGTTGAGTTGATCAGTTGATGGTTTCCGAGGGCGTGCGGTCGAAGTCGTCGGCATGCAGCTCCTCGCGTTCCTTCTTGGCATTGCGGGCGATGATCAGGTTGCCCAGTCCGATGCAGAGCACCAGGATGCCGATGCCTGCGCCGACGTCGCCGACGAACCAGCCGAGGAAGCACGTCAGGCCGACGCCCAAGGCCACCTGGCGGATGCCTTTCGCGCGCAGGTCGTCGTCCACCGGCTTCGGCGTCTCCACCAGCTCCTGCGGGATGGGCTGTCCGTTCTTGATGGCCATCTCGGCCAGCCGCATGCGCTGCTTGCGGTTCTTATAGACGAAGTAGAGGATGATGCCGATGATGAGCACCGGCGCCAGCACAAAGAGGATGAGCAGTATCAGCAGCACGAAGCCCATGCCGGCCAGTGCGCTGAAGTCGAAGTCCTTGAGAATCGTGTCGGCCGTCACGAAATCCTCGTCGTCGAAGGGGAAGTTGCTCCCGCCCACCTGCGTCACGCTGACCACGCCCGAGGTGTCGGTCTGTGTCGTGTCGCTGAAGGCCTCCACCTCGTCCTGCGTCGTCGAGTCGGCTTCCACGGCCGTCACTGCCGTCGAGTCATTGCCCGTCGGCTGCGCCGTGGCCGTGGTCATGCCGGCCGTCAGGGCCATCAGCATCATTGCGAAAAGAGTCTTTTTCATCATATTCATTTCTGTCGTTTTTTGTTTCATTTTCATCCGTTAGACGCAACTGCGCCCTTAGAAGTTGCAAATATAAGAAAAAAATTCCAAAACGCGTAACTACTCAGTCCCTGAGCATTGTTGTTTAGGAGGGTCTGAAAGAGACTCTCCTAAACAATATACTTTTCGATAAATGTAGCGTCAGGTGCTTCCTCTGTTATCAACAGATATAGAGTATTGAACTTTGATTTCCCGT
>JAFTGI010000229.1 GCA_017458195.1 Prevotella sp. | reverse complement strand
CGTGTCTTGAAGGTGATGAAGTCGGTCTGGTTCTCATCAATGTATTTGCGCAGTTCTTCCGAGCTGTGCTTGCGGGCGAAGGAGTCGGGGTCGTCGCCGTCGGGGAGGAGCAGCACCTTGATGTTCATGCCCTCGGCGAGCAGCATGTCGGTGCCGCGCATGGCGGCGTGGATGCCAGCCTCGTCGCCGTCGTAAAGCAGCGTGATGTTCTGCGTGAAGCGGTGGAGCAGGTGAATCTGAGGCAAGGAGAGAGCCGTGCCGCTGTTGGCCACCACGTTCTCGATGCCTGCCTGGTGCATGGCGATGACGTCGGTATAGCCCTCGACCATGAAGACGCGGTCTTCCTTCACGATGGCCTTCTTCGCCTGGAAGATGCCGTAGAGCTCGCGCTCCTTGTGGTAGATGTCGCTGACGGGACTGTTCACGTACTTCTGCGCCACGCCCTTTGTGCGGCTGTCGAGGACGCGCCCACCGAAGGCCACCACCTTGCCGCTGACGTTGAGCCAGGGGAAGATGGCGCGTCCGCTGTAGCGGTCGTAGATGCCGCGCTCGTTCTCGATGCACAGTCCCGTCTTCACCAGGAACTGCGCCTTGTAGCCTGCCTTCTGGGCTGCCAGGCTCAGGGCGTCGCGCCGCTGCGGGGCATAGCCCAGCTGGAACTTCTCGATGATGTCGTCGCGGATGCCTCGGCTGCGGAAATACTGCTTGCCGATGGCGATGCCGTCGGGGTCGTTCTTCAGCGTGTTGTGGAACCAGTCGCGTGCCCACTCGTTGATGATGAACATCGACTCGCGCTCGCTCTGCTGCTGACGCTCCTCGTCGGTCAGCTCCTTCTCAACGATTTCGATGTTGTATTTTCGGGCCAGCCAGCGCAGCGCCTCGGGATAGGTCATCTGCTCGTGCTCCATGAGGAAGCCGGCGGGCGTGCCGCCCTTTCCGCAGACAAAGCAGTGGCAGATGTTCTTCGCCGGCGACACCATGAACGAGGGGTTGCGGTCGTCGTGGAAAGGGCACAGCCCCTTGTAGTTCACGCCGCTCTTGCGTAGTGTGACGAACTCGCCCACCACGTCGACGATGCGTGCCGCATCCACAATCTTCGCTACTGTCGCCTGGTCAATCATTGATGCTGTCCTTACTTCTTGTCGTAGGCGTGCACGGGGTAGTCGATGGTGAAGTGCAGACCTCGGCTCTCCTTACGCTCCAGTGCGAAGCGGGTGATGAGGTAGCCCACGTTGATCATGTTGCGCAGCTCGCAGATGTCCTTCGAGGCTTTCACGCGCTTAAACAGGCGCTCGGTCTCCTCGTAGAGCATGTCCAGTCGGTCCCAGGCACGGTGCAGGCGCAGGTCGCTGCGCACGATGCCCACGTAGTTCGCCATGATCTGGTTCACCTCCTTCACGCTCTGGGTGATGAGCACCTTCTCCTCGTTGGTCATCGTACCCTCGTCGTTCCATTCGGGCACCTGCTCGTTGAAGTCGTACAGGTCGACGTGCTTCAGCGAGTCCTTGGCGGCGGCGTCGGCATAGACCACGGCCTCGATGAGCGAGTTGCTGGCCAGGCGGTTGCCGCCGTGCAGGCCGGTGCAGGAACACTCGCCGAGGGCATAGAGGCGCTCAATCGACGACTGGCCGTTGAGGTCGACCTTGATGCCGCCGCACATGTAGTGGGCAGCGGGGCGCACGGGGATGTAGTCCTGGGTGATGTCGATGCCTATGGAGAGGCACTTCTGGTAGATGTTGGGGAAGTGGTGGCGCGTCTCGGCAGCGTCTTTGTGAGTGACGTCCAGACAGACGTGGTCCAGACCGTGAATCTTCATCTCCTTGTCGATGGCGCGGGCCACGATGTCGCGCGGAGCCAGCGACAGCCGTTCGTCGTACTTCTCCATGAACGTCTCGCCGTTGGGCAGCTTCAGGATGCCGCCATAGCCGCGCATGGCCTCGGTGATGAGATAGGCGGGGTGCGTCTCCTTGGGGTTATGCAGTACCGTCGGGTGGAACTGTACAAACTCCATGTCGGCTACGGTACCCTTGGCGCGATAGACCATGGCGATGCCGTCGCCCGTAGCAATGACGGGGTTCGAGGTGGTCAGGTAGACGGCTCCGCAACCGCCTGTGCACATGACCGTGACCTTCGACAGGTACGTGTCCACCTTTTCCGTATTAGGATTGAGCACGTAGGCGCCATAGCACTGAATGTTGGGCGAGCGGCGTGTCACGCGGACGCCCAGGTGGTGCTGGGTGATGATCTCCACGGCAAAGTGGTTTTCCTTGACATCAATGTCGGGACACTGGCGCACGGCCTCCATCAGACCGCGCTGTATCTCGGCACCGGTGTCGTCGGCATGGTGCAGGATGCGGAACTCCGAGTGGCCGCCCTCGCGGTGCAGGTCGAACGCACCGTCCTCCTTGCGGTCGAAGTTGACGCCCCAGTTGACAAGCTCCTGTATCTGTTCCGGTGCATTGCGCACCACCTGTTCCAAGGCCGCGCGGTCGCTGATGTAGTCGCCGGCAATGATGGTGTCAGCGATATGCTTGTCAAAGGTGTCGACCTTGAGAT
>JAFTGI010000228.1 GCA_017458195.1 Prevotella sp. | reverse complement strand
GGCAATGAGCTTATCGGCCACGGCGCGGTCCATCAGGCTGCCGGCGTTGATCTTCACGTTCAGACCGGCGCCCAGCACGGCGGCGCGGGCGGCCAGGGCACCTACACCGGCGTCGCTGACGGAGTTGGGATTGCCCTCCTCGGCCATGGCGCGGCAGATGGAGAACGCCTCATAGCTGGCCTGCATGGTGTGCAGAGGCACCTGCGTGGCATAGAGCGTGGCGGCCTGGATGGCGGCTGAGCGGGCGGCCTTCTCCTCGTCGGTCTTCTTGGGCATGCCGAAGGCCGCCATGATGCGGTTGAAGGCCTCGGTGTCCTCGTCGACGAGGTGGAGCAGCTCGCGCATCAGGGCCTGACCGCGGTCGGCCCAGTCGGAGAACTCCTTCCAGCGGTCGTCCCAGCCGGCCTTGTGGCTCGACAGGTTGGCCACCATCGTGCCCAGTGCAGCGCCGAGTGCGCCCATATAGGCCGAGATGGTGCCGCCGCCGGGGGCAGGACTCTCGCGCGAGGTCTCCTCGGCGAAGCCCTTCACAGTGAGGTCAACGAGCTTCTTGGAAGCGGCGGAACCGCTTCCCACGCTGTCTTCCATCAAGAACTCAATGACTTTCTCGCGCGGATTGAAGGGCTTCAGGTCGTCGAGGCCCATGGAGTGGATGGCGATGTTGAGGATGTCCTCCTCGGGGATGCCCACCGAGCGGTGCTGCTTCTCGAGGAAATACTTGCCGGCGTCGATGAGCACCTTCTTCGGCACGAGGCCCACGATCTCGGTGCCCGTGACGCGGATGCCACGCAGCTGGGCACAGCGGCACACCTCGTCGAAGCAGACGTGCAGTGGTGACTGGTTGATATTGGTGATGTTCATCGACACCTGGGCGATGCCATATTCATCAATGAACCAGCCGATGGCCTTCGTGCCCTTCAGTGTGCCGGGAATCATGATGGGCTTGCCGTCGGCGTCCTTCATCGGCGTGCCCGTGATGGGGTTGCCCTCGCGCTTCGGACGGCCCTTTTCGCGCACGTCGAAGGCGATGGCGTTGGCGCGGCGCGTAGACGTGGTGTTCAGGTTATAGTTCACGGCGATGAGGAAGTCGCGGGCACCCACGGCGGTGCAACCCGTCTGCAGGGCATGCTCCAGGTCGCCCTGCTTCACGGCGTCGGGCATGAAGTCGGGCTGCTTGCCCGGCGTGGTCAGCTTCTCGACAATCGCCTCATACTCACCGGCACGGCAGACGGCCAGGTTCTTCCGCTCAGGCGTGAAGGCCGAGGCCTCGTAGGCATAGCAGGGGATGCCGGCTTCGCGGGCCATGCGGTCGGCCAGCGTGCGGGCCAGCTGGGCGCACTCCTCGAGCGTGATGCCGCTGACGGGAATCAGGGGCAGCACGTCGGTGGCACCCATGCGCGGGTGGGCGCCGTGATGACGGCGCATGTCGATGACCTCAGTGGCCTTCTTCGCGCCGCGGAAGGCAGCCTCCACGACGGCCTCAGGCTCGCCCACGAAGGTCACCACCGTGCGGTTGGTAGCTTCGCCCGGGTCGACGTCGAGCAGTTTGACACCCTCCACCGACTCAATCGCGTCAGTAATCTGTTTGATAACACTCATGTCGCGGCCCTCACTGAAATTAGGCACGCACTCAATGATTTGTTTTTCCTTAGCCATAACAATTTTAGGTTATATAGATTCTGCGTGCAAAGTTACAAAATAGTTTCTGAACGCACAAATCTTCGGCATAAAAAATCCGATCGTCAGGCACAAATGGCCGGACAATCGGATCTCTATGGATTCTCTTTGCATTACTTCATGCGCTGCAGCACCTTCTGATAGTAGCGGTTGGTGGCTCTCACACTGTAGCGGGGACCGCCGTTCCATGAGCGGATGGCCCGCTCAACATCATTGGTCTTGTTGTGCTGCGATTGAATCAGAAGGAACATCTCTTTTGACTTCTCAACGTCGAACCGATCGTCGAGCGTGTATTGCTTCTTGCTCCCGCGTGCCTTCAGAATGTCGTTGCATTCACGCACCAGAATAGGGGTAATCTGCATCGCGCCTGCCGAGTTCCCACTCACGGCGCGCGGATTTCCTTCGCTTTCCACCTGAATGATGGCTTCCATCACGGGAGTCCAGTCAAACAGTTCTGAGCTTTCATCTTTGTCTGCAGCCCCAGCACCGAGGGGCGAAATTGTAAGAATTGAAAAGCTCAGACACAGAATCTTCACTAATCTTTTCATACTTTCTCTATCTATGTTCTCACGAATTCGGGTGCAAAGTTACTGCAAATAAATGACTTAGCAAAATCTTTTCACGTTTTTTGTGTTTTGGCCCCGACTTTTTGACTTAGCTCAGTCGATGTCGACGACCGTGATGCCGGCGCCGCCGAACTGCACGTGCTCGTCGCGGAAGTGGCTGACATTGGGCACGGTAGCGAGGTATTGGCGGATCAGTTGGCGCAGGACGCCCGTGCCGGTGCCGTGGAGGATGCGGACGCGCGACATGCCCACGAGGATGGCGTCGTCAAGGAAATATGTGACGGCCTGAATGGCTTCGTCGCCGCGCATGCCACGCACGTCGAGATCCTGACGGAAGTTCAGCTTGCGCGAGTCGATGGCCGTGCGCGTGCTGCTGGAGAGGTTGCCGTAGGTGCCGACAATCTGAGCGTTGCGTTCCTCTGTCTTTGTCGTGCCCTTCGCTGGCTCAGTGGCTGCTTCTAAGCGGTCGAGGCGCATCTTGGTGCGCATGCCGCCGAAGATGGCGGTGGCCATCTTGCCGTCGATGCTCTCGATGGTGCCGACTGTGGTCAGACCCTTGATGCGGACGGTGGAGCCCACCTCAAAGCCCACCCCCTGCCCCTCCCCAAGGGAGGGGTGCTCAGATAGATTCTGCCCTTGAATGTGACCAGACTCCCCTCCCTTGGGGAGGGGTTGGGGGTGGGCCCTCTTTTTCTCCTCCTTCCGCTTCCTCCGCTCCTCAATCTGGCGCATCTTGCGCTCAATCGACTCGTCGCTCTGGCGGGTGTCAATCTCGCTGACCTCCTGCTTGAAGGCCTCAAGCTCCTCGCGGATGCGGCGGGCGGCCTCCTTCTCGGCCTGCTGCTCGCGGATTTCGCGGATGGCGTTCTCTATCTTGCGGTTGCTCTCGCGCAGCAGTTCCTCGGCCTGCTCCTTGGCGCGGCGCAGGATCTGCTTGCGCTCCTGCTCTATCTCCTCGATGCTGTTCTCGTATTTGGCAATGCGGCCCTCCAATGACTTCTCGTGCTGGTGGATGGTCTGGCGCTTGCCCTCCCAGTAGCGTTTGTCGCGCACGATGTCCTGCAGATATTTGTCGCTCTGGATATACTCCGAGCCCACGATGTCGGAGGCATCGCGGATGACCTCCTCGGGCAGTCCCGTCTTGCGGGCAATCTCGATGGCGAACGACGAGCCGGGCTGACCGATGGACAGCTGGAACAGGGCCCGCATCTCGTGGCGGTCGTAGAGCATGGCGCCGTTGACCACACCCTCGTGGTCGTCGGCGAAGTGCTTCAGGTTCTGATAGTGGGTGGTGATGACACCGAACGTCTTCTTCTTCCAAAACTGCTTCAGCACGGCCTCGGCAATGGCGCCGCCGATCATCGGCTCGGTGCCGCCGCCGAACTCGTCGATGAGCAGCAGCGTGTGCTCGTCGCACGACCGGATCATCTGTTTCATGTTCATCAAGTGCGACGAGTAGGTCGACAGGTCGTCCTCGATGCTCTGCTCGTCGCCGATGTCGATCATGATATTGCGGAATATGCCGCACGTCGACCGGTCGCCCATGGGCACGGACAGACCGCATTGCAGCATGTATTGCAACAGTCCCACCGTCTTCAGACACACCGACTTTCCGCCAGCGTTAGGGCCGGAAATAATCAGTAACCTCTCACTTCTCACTTCTGACTTCTCACTTAGCATGATGTCCAGCGGCACAACCTGCTTCCCCTGCTTTTCCAGCGAGAGGGCCAGCAGCGGATGGACGGCGCGGATCCAGTCGATGTACGGCCGGTTCTCCACCTGCGGCTCGAAGGCCTTCGTCAGTCGGGCCAGCTGGCTCTTGGCTTGGATGAGGTCGATAGTGGCCAGAAACTGATAGCTGTCGAGAATATCCTTCACATGCGGGCGCACCTCATCGCTGAACACGGTCAGGATGCGGATAATCTCGCGGCGCTCCTCAGCCTCCAGCTCGCGGATGCGGTTGTTGGCCTCGACCACCTCAGCGGGCTCGATGAAGACGGTCTTGCCCGTGGCCGACTCATCGTGGACGATGCCGTTGATCTTGCGCTTCACGCCTGGCGAGACGGGAATCATCAGGCGGCCGTCGCGCAGCGTCGGGGCGGCATCCTTGTCGACGAGCCCGTCGCGCTGGGCCGAATGCAGGATTGTATATAAGGTGCGCGAGATGCTGCCCTCGGTCTTCTGCAGCTCGTGGCGGATGCCTGCCAGCGTCATCGAGGCCCCGTCCTTGATTTTCCCGAACTTGTCGAGAATCGAGTCGATGCGGCGGATCATGGCCGGGAAGGTGACGATATTCTCCGTCAGCCGATAGAGGGCAGGGTAGGGGATGTCGGCTTCGTCGTCCGAGGCGTTGGGCCTCAGGTAGTTGACGATCTTGTGAATTGTTTCCAGCGAACGGCGAAGGTCATAGACCTCCTGCTCCTCAAAATGGGTGCCGGCCAAGCGAATGCGGCTGACGGCCTCGCGCACATCGAAAAAATATTGCAGGGGGAAGTCGTCCTTCTTCTCGCTCAACTGGCGGAACTCGCGCACCTGACAGAGCCATTCGTTCACCTCTTGAGCGTCGGTCGAGAGGGCCAGTTCGGCAACCTTCTCGCGTCCGAGCGAGCTCAGACAGCGTTCGCGCAGCAGCGTCCTTATTTCGTCGAAACCTATCTTATGTTCATAGTTGTTTGGGTAAATCATGCTGCAAAGGTAGCGCTTTTCTATTGATTATTGGTTATTGAGGATTGAAGATTAACAAACATATTCTTAAAAAATCTTAATCGGAACGTATTTTCCAATTCTCAATTTTCAATTCTCAATTTATCTTAGTACCTTTGCACCCGCTTTTCGGCCAGGGAAGGATGGTAGAGTGGTCGATTACACCGGTCTTGAAAACCGGCGCAAGGAGACGTGCCGGGGGTTCGAATCCCTCTCCTTCCGCTTTGAGACTTTGTTCTCATCGCTTTTTAATGAAAAAGGGAACCTTACGGATTCCCTTTCTTTGTATTCTCGTTAGAAGTATATTTAGTTTGTTTTCTATAACGATACTTTTTGTTCTTGTTTTCTCCTTCTGCCATTATTTGGGCTCAGTCCGAAAAAACTGGTTGCAGAAGCTGCGGTTCTTTACAGGCAAATAAACGTCACTTGGATTACAAAGTGGTGCTTTTCGAAGGTAATATACCCCTATATTACTTTCAAGAAGGACCGTTTCTTGACTTGAGAAGAACCATCTCACCGATAGGGAAGGACCGATAAATTTCAACCGGTTTTTCGGACTGAGCCGCTTTTAGCCCATGTCGGAAATCTGGCGGAGACGGTCGGGGGCAAGCAGACGGATGCGGCGGCCCTCGATGGCCACGAGGCCCTCCTGGGCGAAGGCAGAGAGGGTGCGGATGGCATTGCTGGTGGTCATGTTCGACATCTGGGCGAGGTCGTCGCGGCTGAGATAGATGGAGAGGGTCTGGCCGTCGGGCTCAACGCCGTACTTCCTGTGGATGGCCAGCAGGACCTCGGCCAGCCTGCCGCGGATGTGCTTCTGGGTCATTGATATGGTGCGCTTCAGCGACGTGCCCAGCAGGTTGCTGAGCTCCTTGATGAAGCACATGGCGAAGGCGCCGTTCTCCCAGATGAGATGGAACAGCAGCTTCAGGGGCAGTGCGGCCACGTGGAGGTCTTCGCCCGCGACGGCGGTGGCCAGCTGGGGCTCATCGTTGAAGGAAGCCTGACAGCCGAAGATGCCGCCCGGCTCGACCAGCCTCACAATCTGGCTGCGCCCCCCGATGCCCTCGCGGTAGAGCGTCACCCGGCCGTCGAGCAGATAGAACATGAAGCGTGGCTCGTCGCCGGTCTTGAAGATGATGTCGTTGCGCTGATAGGTGAAGACCTGGAGGGCCTCGGCCATCACGCCGCGCTCCTCGTCGGTCAGCGCCTCCCACAGGGGGGTCATCGTCTGGGCTATCTCCTCGTAATTGATTTTTGTCCAGTTGGTCGTGTCGGTTCCTTTCATGTTGCAAATGTACGAATAAATTGTGAAACGCACAAACTTTTTGACAAAAACCGACCTTTTTGTGCTAAAAATGGAAAAAAAAATGAACTTTATTTTGCAGTACGGAAGAAAATGTGTACTTTTGGGGTGTAATCTAAAACGAATATCTAAAGCAAAGAAGAAAACCTTAAGATACACAATAATTTAGGAACTATGAGTTATTTACGATTTGAGAAAGCCGTGATGACAAACTTGGAGGAGAGTCTGCGTCGCGAACTGCTCCGTACGAACCGTAGCGGTGCCTATAGCTCGTCGACGCTGGTCGACTGCAATACGCGCAAGTACCACGGTCTGCTTGTAGTGCCCGTGCCGGAGATTGACGACGAGAACCATGTTCTGCTGTCGTCGCTCGACTGCACGGTCGTTCAGCACGGAGCCGAGTTCAACCTGGGGCTCCACAAGTATCAGGGCAACAATTTCAGTCCGAAGGGACACAAGTACATCCGTGAGTTCGACGCTTCAAAGGTGCCCACGACGACCTATCGCGTGGGCGGTGTTATCCTGAAGCGCGAGATTATCTTCCGTCACTACGAGAACACGCTTCTGATCCGCTACACGCTGGAGGATGCCCACTCGGCCACGACGCTGCGCTTCCGCCCGTTCCTGGCCTTCCGCTCGGTGCGCCAGTTTACGCATGAGAACTCGGTGGCCAGCCGCGAGTATCACCAGATTGACAACGGCATCAAGACCTGCATGTATCAGGGCTATCCCGATCTGTACATGCAGTTCAACAAGAAGAACGAGTTCCACTTCCTGCCCGACTGGTATCGCGGTATCGAATATCCGAAGGAGCAGGAGCGTGGCTACGCCTCGAACGAGGATCTCTACGTGCCCGGCTATTTCGAGGTGCCCATCAAAAAGGGCGAGAGCATCGTCTTCGCAGCCTCGACCAGACAGCAGAAGACCTCGCAGCTGAAGAAGCTGTTCCAGGAGGAGGTCGACGAGCGCGTGCCTCGCGACAATTTCTACCACTGCCTGGTCACGGCTGCCCATCAGTTCCACAACCGCGTGGTGAGCTCGGGCGACAATGCAGCGCTCGACGACAACGACGACCGCTACCTGCTGGCCGGCTATCCGTGGTTCAAGTGTCGCGCGCGTGATACCTTTATTTCATTGCCCGGACTGACCCTGGCCATCGAGGAGAGCGACTACTTCGAGCTCGTCATGAAGACCGCCGAGCGCGGCCTGCGCGAGTTCATGGAGGGCAAGCCCCTCAGCGTGAAGATCTACGAGATGGAGCAGCCCGACGTGCCCCTCTGGGCCGTGTGGACCATCCAGCAGTATGCTAAGGCCGAGGGCCGCGAGAAGTGCTTCGAGAAGTATGGCCGCCTGGTCACCGACATCGTGAAGTTCATCGAGGAGGGCGGTCATCCCAACCTGCGCCTCGACGACAACGGACTGATCTATGCCAACGGCCGCGACCGCGCCATCACCTGGATGAACTCGACGGCCAACTGGCGCCCCGTGGTGCACCGCTCGGGCTATATCGTGGAGTTCAACGCCCTGTGGTACAACGCCCTGCGCTTCTGCGCCTCGCTGGCCCAGGACCGCGGCGACGCCAAAGCCCAGCAGCATCTGGAGGAGCTGGCCCAGAAGACCAAGCAGTCGTTCGTCGACACGTTTGTCAACGAGTACGGCTATCTGCTCGACTATGTCGACGGCAACATGATGGACTGGTCGGTGCGCCCGAACCAGATCTTCGCCGTCGCACTCGACTATTCGCCCCTGTCGCAGCAGCAGATGAAGAGCGTCGTCGACATCTGTACGCGCGAACTGCTGACGCCCAAGGGCCTGCGCTCGCTGTCGCCCAAGAGCGGCGGCTACAACCCCATGTACGTCGGCCCGCAGACGCAGCGCGACTATGCTTACCATCAGGGCACGGCCTGGCCGTGGCTCGGAGGCTTCTACATGGAGGCCTGCCTGAAGCTCTACAAGCGCACCCGCCTCTCGTTCGTCGAGCGCCAGATGGTGGGCTATGAGGATGAGATCGACTACCATGCCATCGGCACCATCTCGGAGCTCTTCGACGGCAACCCGCCCTTCCACGGACGCGGCGCAATGTCGTTTGCCATGAACGTGGCCGAGATCCTGCGCACGATGAAACTATTAGAAAAGTATTCATATCAGAAATAAGGAGGAGCGACTATGAAAGTATTAATGTTTGGATGGGAGTATCCTCCTCATGTGTTTGGCGGTCTTGCCACTGCCAATTATGGAATATCCGAGGGACTGAAGGCCCAGGGCGACATCGAGACGGTGCTCTGCCTGCCGCACCCCTTCGGCGATGAGAGCCAGAATGCCTGCCGCATCGTGGCCATGAACGCCGTGCCCATAGCCTGGCGCGACGTCAACCGCGACTATGTCGAGCAGCGCGTGGGCAACATCATGGATCCCGACTACTATTTCCGGCTGCGCGACCATATCTATGCCGACTTCAACTACATGAACGTCAACGACCTCGGCGCCATGGAGTTTGCCGGCGGCTATCCCTCGAACCTGCACGAGGAGATCAACAACTACTCGATCATTGCAGGCGTCGTGGCACGCACCGAGGAGTTCGACATTATTCACGCACACGACTGGCTGACCTATCCCGCCGGCATCCACGCCAAGCAGGTCTCGGGCAAGCCCCTTTGCATCCACGTGCATGCCACCGACTTCGACCGCTCGCGCGGCAAGGTGAACCCGACGGTCTACTCGATTGAGAAGAACGGCATGGACAACGCTGACTGCATCATGTGCGTCTCGGAACTGACGCGACAGACCGTCATCAACCAGTATCACCAGAACCCGGCCAAGTGCTTCACCGTCCACAATGCCGTCTATCCGCTGCCTGAGGAGTACGATGCCATTCCGCGTCCAGACCATACGGGCAAGGAGAAGGTCGTCACGTTCCTCGGCCGCATCACCATGCAGAAAGGCCCCGAATACTTCGTCGAGGCTGCCAACATGGTGCTCCACCGCACCCGCAACGTGCGCTTCTGCATGGCCGGTTCGGGCGACATGATGGACGCCATGATCCAGCTGGCAGCCGAGCGCGGCATTGCCGACCGCTTCCACTTCCCTGGGTTTATGCGGGGCAAGCAGGTCTACGAGTGCCTGAAGGACTCGGATGTCTACGTGATGCCGTCGGTCTCGGAGCCTTTCGGCATCTCGCCGCTCGAGGCCATGCAGTGCGGCACGCCCTCGATCATCTCCAAGCAGTCTGGCTGTGCCGAGATTCTGGAGAACTGCATCAAGGTCGACTACTGGGACATTCACGCACTGGCCGACGCCATCTACTCTATCTGCACCAACGAATCGCTGTTCCGCTACCTCAAGGAGGAGGGCAAGCGCGAGGTTGACCAGATCACCTGGGAGAAGGTGGGCCGCTGGATCCGTACACTCTATCTGCAGACCTTGGGGTGGGCGATTTTATGAAAACAATTTGCTTATATTTTGAAATACATCAGATTATACATCTGAAGCGCTACCGTTTCTTCGACATCGGTACCGACCACTACTATTATGACGACTACGAGAACGAGCGTAGCATCAGCGACATTGCCGAGCGCAGTTATATGCCAGCCCTGAACACGCTGTTGCAGATGATCAAGGAGAACGGCAAGTACTTCAAGGTGGCCTTCTCGCTCTCTGGCACTGGTATCGAGCAACTGGAGATGCATGC
>JAFTGI010000027.1 GCA_017458195.1 Prevotella sp. | reverse complement strand
TCTGGGCCAGCAGCACCTTTTCGCGGAGAATCTCAGGAGTCTCCTTGTAGTATTCGCGACGCTCTGAGTGACCTAGGATGACATACTGGGCACCGGTCGACTTCACCATCTCGGCGCTCACTTCACCCGTGAAGGCGCCCTTCTCCTTGTCGGCGCAGTTCTCGGCGCCCAGGCCGATGATGTCCTGGTCGAGGAACTGTGCAATAGAGGCCAGATGAATGAACGGGGTGCAGATGACTACACCGCAGTTGGGCTTGTCGGCCTTCAGTGTCTCGTTGAGCTCCTTGGCAAGAGCGATACCATCCTGGAGATTCATGTTCATCTTCCAGTTTCCTGCAACAATTTTCTTTCTCATTTTTACCTTTATGTTTATTTGTTAGACGGATGTACGGGGTTTTAGACGGATGTACGGATTTACGTTTTTTTAGACGGATGTACGGATTTACGTTTATTTAGACGGATGTACGGGGTTACGGGGTTTTAGACGGTTGTACGGGTTTACGGTGGCGTAGCCATTTTGTCCAGGCCCAGGTGCGGTCGGCGATGACCAGCAGCATCAGTGGCAGGACGAACCATAGCAGTAGGCGGATGATGCGACGGGCCACCGTGTCGTCGGGTTGCTGACCGATGTCGAGGCGGTCGAGCGGGTCGGAGGTCAGCATGGATGGCAGTCGGTTGTGACTCCACTTGCGGATGACGACGCCGTCTTTCAGGAGCAGCAGGCCCGGGTTGGAGCGGATCATCGTCTTCAGCACGATGTCGTCGGTCTGACAGAACGGATATTCAGCCCCGGTGAGGTCGCGCCAGCGGTTGATGCCCTGCGGTCCACTGGCCGTGAGGCAGTAGAATGGATACTGGAAGACCTCGCTGTACTCGTAGATCTCGTTGATCTGGTCGAGGTGGGCGTCGCTGGCCTGCTCTAAGTGTGGCGCTATGAGCAGGAAGGTGTAGCCCTCGTCCGTGAGCACCTCCTCGGTGATGTCTTCGCCCGTGTCAGTGCGCTCCAGGAACAGGTCGGCGTAGGGCAGGTCCTCGCCCTCCCAGGTGCGCTGCCAGCCGTCGCGCAGGTCGGTGCCGACCTTATAGGGACGGAAGTCGAACTGCGGCAGGTCGTAGAGGCTCCAGCCGGCAATGCCGAGCACGAACAGGATGGTGTAGTTGACTACGATCCATTGGTTCGACTCGCTGACAAAACGGAACATCTGCTTGGGCCAGAGGGCCACGACGACGGCCGCGGCGAGCAGCACGACGTTTTTCCAGAATGTCTGCCAGTTGGTCAGCACCACGGCGTCGCCGAAGCAGCCGCAGTCGTGAATCGGGTTGGTCAGTGCGAGCCAGAGTGTCAGCGGCGTCATCAGCAGCATCATGACGAGCATCAGCCGCGATGTCAGCCGTCTTCTGATGGCAAAGAGCATGAACACGCCGAGCGAGAACTCCAGTGCCGACAGGCCCACGGCCATCGTGAGCGCAGCCCAGTCGGGCAGCATGGTGCTGAGGTGCATCGCCGCAAGATAGTCGTTGATCTTGTATTGCGTGCCCATCGGGTCGACGGCCTTGACGAATCCCGACAGGATGAAGACCACGGCCAGCAGCATCCGGCAGATGTTCACACAGACCTTCTTCATTCCTCTTTCTTCAGTTTGATGAGCGCGAAGACCGAATAGTTGATGATGTCCATATAGTTGGCATCGATGCCCTCGCTGACGAGCGTCTCGCCCGCGAGGTTCTCGATCTCCTTGATGCGCTCGATCTTGGTCAGGATCAGGTCGGTATACGAGCTGACACGCATGCCGCGCCACGCCTCGTCGTAGTCGTGGTTCTTGCGCTTCATCAATTCCAGCGCCTCGCGGGCGTAGCGGTCGTAGAGTGCGATGGCCTCCCGGTTGTCGATGTCGACCTCGTCGGCAAAGCCCCGCGCCAGTTGGATGAGCCCCACGATGCCGTAGTTGATGAGCGCCACGAACTCGGGCCTGATGCCCTCGCCGACGAGCGACGTGCCCGTGATTTCCAGCTGGCGGATGCGCTTGGCCTTGATGAAGAGCTGGTCGGTCAGCGACTGCGGGCGCAGGATGCGCCACGACGCGCGGTAGTCGTGGAGCTTCTGCTCGAACAGCGTGCGACATTCGGCCACGGCTGCCTCAAACTCGGTGTTAGTCTTCTCGTATTTGTCCATAACTGGGTGCAAAGGTACGAAATAATTATGAATTACGCGTGACGAATTAAGAATTTTTCGTTTTCTGCATGCGGATATACTTAATCTTGGCGCCCAACGTCTGCCACTCCGCCTCGAGCGAGTCGCGGTGGGCGCGCAGCCGGTTCAGCCGCACCACCTCGGCCGACTGGTCGCTGAGCTCGGTGGCATGCTCCATGACCCACTGGTGCTGGGCGTCGTGCTCACGTTTCGCCACCTGCAGGGCACTGTCGACCACGGCCAGTCGCAGCTGGGCTTCCGCCAAGGCCGAGTCCTGTTTGTGGACGAGTGCTGCGCGGCGGGCCTCTATCTCGTCGCGCCGCGAATGGTTGCCGCAGGCCGTCAGTATGGCCACAGCGGCAAGTATGAGAATTATTTGTTTCATAATCGCTTGCAAAATTACGAATAAGTGGGCGAAAAAGAAAGAAAAATCGCGTTTTTCTTTCATTTTCCGATTTATTTTGTACCTTTGTGGCCTGTAACCGATTATTATTGATGAAATTATATACAGACGACGAACTGGCGGTCATCCTTGACCAGCCGATATTCCACCAGATAGGTCGCGTGGCCGACGCGATGGGCGTCGAGTGCTACGTGGTGGGCGGCTATGTGCGTGACATCTTCCTCGAGCGGCCTAGCGGCGACATCGACGTGGTGGTCGTGGGCAGCGGCATCGAGGTGGCCAAGCAGCTCAAGCAGCAGCTGGGCCGCCGGGCGCACCTCTCTGTGTTCAAGAACTTCGGGACGGCGCAGGTGAAGATTCATATGGGAAATTCCTCATTCCTTGAGGTAGAGTTTGTCGGGGCGCGTAAGGAGAGCTACAGCCACGACTCGCGCAAACCCATCGTCGAGGACGGGACGCTCGAGGACGACCAGAACCGCCGCGACTTTACCATCAACGCGATGGCAATCTGCTTGAATAGTAGCCGTTTTGGCGAGCTTGTCGACCCCTTCAACGGCCTGGCCGACCTCGAGGACGGCATCATCGCCACACCGCTCGACCCCGAGGTGACGTTCTCGGACGACCCGTTGCGCATGATGCGATGTATCCGCTTTGCCACCCAACTGAACTTCCAGATCGAGGACGCCACGTTCGAGGCCCTCGAGCGCATGGCCGACCGCATCAAGATTGTCAGTGGCGAGCGCATCGAGGTGGAGCTCAACAAGATTATCATGGCCCCGCACCCCAGCATCGGCTTCGACTACCTGCAGCGCTCAGGCCTCCTGCAGATCATCCTGCCCGAGCTCTCGGCCCTCGACATCGTGGAGCAGAAGAACGGACGGGCGCACAAGAATAACTTCCTTCATACCTTAGAGGTGCTGGAGAATGTCTGCAGAAGTGAGAAGGGAGAAGTGAAAAGTGAGAAGTATTTTAACATTGACAATACGGCCCCTGCCAGCAAGACTAATGATACTTCCCACCTCTCACTTCTCACTTCTCACTTATACTTGCGTTGGGCCGCCCTGCTCCACGACATCGGGAAGACGAAGACGAAACGGTGGGACCCGGCCGTCGGCTGGACGTTCCATAACCATAACTTCGTCGGGGCGAAGATGGTGCCGGAGATATTCCGCCGCCTCAAACTGCCCATGGGGTCCGAGATGCGCTATGTGCAGAAACTTGTCGACCTGCACATGCGGCCACAGGCCATCGCCGACAACGAGGTGACTGACTCGGCCGTGCGGCGCCTGCTCAACGACGCCGGCGACGACATCGACGACCTGATGACGCTCTGTGAGGCCGACATCACGTCGAAGAACGAGGTGCGGAAGAAGGTGTTCCTCGAGAACTTCCGCATGGTCCGCGAAAAGCTGGCCGACCTCGTCGAGAAAGACTACAAGCGACTGCTGCAGCCCTGCATCGACGGCAATGAGATCATGGCGCTGTTCGGTCTCAAGCCCTCGCGCGAGGTGGGCACGCTGAAGCAGACCCTGAAGGACGCCGTGCTCGACAACCGCGTCGAGAACGAGCGCGAGCCGCTCATGGCTCTGCTCATGGAGAAGGCCCGCACGATGGGGCTCACACCCGTAGAACAAAACACCTGAACTGACGATATGCAATCGAGACAACTCCGCTTTGCCCTCTTCGGCAATCTGTTCCAGCAGCAGGCCGCAACGACCGTCCTGCCACTGCTCGACGCCCTGTCGCGCCATGAGGCGGTGCTCAGCATCGACCGGCCCTATCGCGACTTCCTCGTGGCTGCGGGACTGACACTTGCCGATGGTATCACGATCTTCGAGGACGACGGCTTTGAGGCCGACTTCGCCATCTCTATGGGCGGCGACGGCACCCTGTTGCAGACGGCCGCCAGGGTGGGGCGCCGACAGATTCCCATCCTGGGCGTCAACACCGGTCGGCTGGGATTCCTGGCCGACGTGACTCCGCAGGAGGTGGCGACGACCGTCGAGGCCCTCTACCGCGGTGACTATGTGGTGGAGCCGCGCGCCGTCATCCACGTCGGCACCGACGGGGAGCCCATCGACGGCTATTGCTACGGCCTGAACGACGTGGCCATCCTGAAGCGCGACTCGGCCTCGATGATCACCATCCGTGCCCGCATCAACGGGGAGTATCTGACAACCTACCAGGCTGACGGGCTCATCGTCTCGACGCCGACGGGCTCGACGGCCTACTCGCTGTCGAACGGCGGGCCCATCATCGTGCCGCTGACGGGTGTGATGCTCATGACGGCCGTGGCGCCTCACTCGCTGAACATCCGGCCGATCGTCATCCCCGACACCAGCACCGTCACGCTGACTGTCGAGAGCCGTAGCCACTCGTTCCTCGTCGCCATCGACGGTCGCAGTCATAAGCTGCCGGAGGGCACGACGCTCACGCTCCGCCGCGCCGACTACGACGTGCGGGTGGTGAAGCGCCCGGGTGCCAGTCACTTCTCGACGCTGCGCGAGAAGATGATGTGGGGCGCTGACGGTCGCTCATAACGGGGATTTTTTTCTACCACGGATTTAGCGGATTAAACGGATTTCTTTTCTATAATCCGTGCCGTCCATGGGGATGATTAACCGCACAATCCCCAATCCGTAGTAACCCTCAAATAATTCGTATAATTCGTAAAATTCGTAGTAAAGAATAATCCGTTTAATCCGTTTAATCCGTAGTTTTAGGAACCCACCTAATCCGTTAAATCCGTTTAATCCGTAGTTTTAGGAACCCACCTAATCCGTTTAATCCGTTAAATCCGTGGTAGAATAATGAAGAAGTGGAAAGAATATCTGCATGTGCCGAAGAGCAAGTATAAGGCGGGCCGCATCGCCCGCTGGCTGTGGGCGGCGTGGCGCGGCAACCGTCTGCAGGCGGTGCTCAATGCGACCGTCGGTCTCGTCGGCGTCGTCCTGTCGCTGCTGACGGTGTGGGCCATGCAGCGCGCCATGGATATTGCCCAGGGCGTGCGCGAGGGCAATATCTACTGGGCTGTGGCCACGATGGCCATCATCACGCTCTGCGAGTTCGGTGTGGGCATCTCGCGCGTCTGGATCAAGAATATCCTCGGCGTGCGTGCCCAGAACCGCATGCAACAGCAGATGCTGGCCCGCCTGCTGCGCTCGGAGTGGCGCGGTCGCGAGGCGATGCACTCGGGCGACGTTATCAACCGGCTGGAGCAGGACGTCAAGCAGGTGGTCGACTTCCTCACCGAGACACTGCCGTCGGTCATCTCCACGCTGGCCATGTTCGTCGGTGCTTTCGTCTATCTGATGCAGATGGACACGTGGCTGGCCTTCGTCACGGTGGGCATCCTGCCCGTCTTCCTCATCCTGAGCCGTTATTATATCGCGCAGATGCGCCGACTGAGCCGCAGCGTGCGCCAGACCGACAGTCATATCCAGAGCATCCTGACCGAGACGATGCAGCACCGCATGCTCGTCAAGACGATGGAGGCCGACGACCAGATGCTCGACCGCCTCGACTCGACGCAGGCCGAACTACGTTCGCGGGTGAAGGAGCGCACGGCCTTCAGCGTGGCCAGTCACTTGGTGCTCAACACGGGCTTTTCCATTGGTTACCTTGTGGCCTTCCTCTGGGGTGCCCTGCGCCTGAGCAAGGGCACGCTCACCTTCGGTGGCATGACCGCCTTCCTGCAGCTCGTCTATCGCATCCAGGGACCGGCGCGCGACCTGACCCGTCTGGCGCCCGCCTTCGTCAGTGTGTTCACGGCGGCCGAGCGCCTCATGGAGCTCGAGGAGATTCCCGAGGAGGAGCAGGGTGACCCGCAGATGCTGCCTGCCCCCTGTGGCATCCGCTTCAGTCATGTCACGTTCAACTACGGTGCCGACGGGCAGGAGGCCACGCTCCGCGACGTCAACTACGATTTCCGGCCCGGCACGTGCACCGCCATCCTCGGTGAGACGGGCTCCGGCAAGACCACCCTCATCCGCCTCCTGCTCGCGCTGATTAAACCGCAGGAAGGGGAGATAATGATATACGGGCCCACCCCCAACCCCTCCCCAAGGGAGGGGGGGCTGAATAGACCTGCTGCGGAACAATCAGGGGAAGAAACTAACCAGACTCCCCTCCCTTGGGGAGGGGCAGGGGGTGGGCCTCTTTCCCCCCTCCACCGCTGCAACTTCGTCTACGTGCCGCAGGGCAACACACTGCTCAGCGGGACACTGCGCGACAACCTGCTGCTGGGCAACCCCGAGGCCACCGACGATGAGATGATCGCGGCCCTGCGCACGGCCTGCGCCGACTTTGTCTTTGCGCTGCCGAAGGGTCTCGACACGGTGTTTGCCGAACAGGGTGGGGGACTCTCCGAGGGGCAGGCACAGCGCATCAGCATCGCCCGCGCCCTGCTCCGTCCGGGCAGTATCATGCTGCTCGACGAGGCCACCTCGGCCCTTGACGCCGAGACGGAGCGCACGCTGCTCCACAACCTGCTCAGCGACCAGCAGCGCACGGTCATTTTCGTCACCCATCGCGAGGCTGTTGTCAGCTACTGCGATTCTGTCATCAATCTCGGACATTAATCTCAATCTGCGTCGCGGTTTTATGAAACTGTGACGCAGTTTTTTATGTATTCCTTCTTAGATTGTCCAGTCCTTTTATGTTTTTCTCGCCGAAGGCGATTCGTTATTCAAAAGACCTATGTAATTATTAAGGATCAGTCTGAATAACCGGTTGAAAATTATCGGTCCTTCCCTATCGGTGAGATGGTTCTTCTCAAGTCAAGAATCGGTCCTTCTCGAAAGTAATATAGGGGTATATTACCTTCAAAAAGCACCACTTTGTAATCAAAGTGACGTTTATTTGCCTGTAAAGAACCGCAGTTTCTGCAACCAGTTTTTTTGGACTGAGCCATTATTTATAAGGAGTAATTGTTAAAATAATGTTAATAGCGAAATATTTTCCGCGAATTGTTTGGTGGAATGCTTGGAAAGTCTTACTTTTGCGGTGTACTATTTCGGTAGTACACCGAGAACACCTTTTTAATAAATAAAGAAATGATAGACATTCGGCACATCACCTTCCACTACGCGGGCCAGCGTGAGCCCGTGTTCCGCGACTTTTCGCTCCAGCTCAGTGAGAACCGCATCTACGGTCTGCTCGGCAAGAACGGCACGGGCAAGTCGACCCTCCTCTACCTCATCGCCGGTCTGCTGCGCCCGCAGGTCGGTTCCGTATGCTGCAACACTGTTGCAGCCGCAGTCAAGCGCCCCGCCGACCTCCTCCGCGACTTGTTCATCGTCACCGAGGAGTTCGACCTGCCCGCTATGACGCTCGAGGCCTACGTGCACCTCATCGCGCCCTTCTATCCCCGCTTCAGCCAGGAGGTGCTGCAGCGCTGTCTCGACGATTTCGAACTGCCGCTGTCGCTCCACCTCAACCGCCTCTCGATGGGCCAGAAGAAGAAGGTCTACATGAGCATCGCCCTCGCCGCCCGCACCCGTGTGCTGCTGATGGACGAGCCCACCAACGGTCTCGACATTCCCTCGAAGTCGCAGTTCCGCCGCGTCGTAGCGCAGAACATGACCGACGACCGCACGCTCATCATCTCCACCCACCAGGTGCACGACGTCGAGGCCTTGCTCGACCATCTGCTCATCCTCTCCGACCAGGGCCTCCTGCTCGATGCCTCCGTCCCCTCGCTCACCGACCGCTACGCCTTCTCCGTCCGCCCCGCCGGCCCCGTGGCCGGCGCCCCCTCCCCCCCCCCAGTGGGCGGCGGTTCAGTCGCCGACACCCCCGACGTCCTCTACGCTGAGCCCACCCTCCAGGGCAACGCCGTCATCACCCGCCGCCGCGAGGGCGACCCTGAGACCCAGCTGAACCTCGAACTATTGTTTAACGCCGTAACGAAAGGACTCCTCCGATGAAACACTTCAATTTGAAACGCTTCGGCCGTGTGCTGAGCTACACCTTCCAGACCTTGCGCCGCAACCTGCTCTCCGGCATGGTCGGCATGCTGCTGTGCTATGTGTTCATGTTCGTCGTGTCGAACATGAACCGCCATGCGTCGCTCCCAGAAACACAATACATCGTCGACCAGGCTTTGGGCATGAGCGTCATGGCCACGCTCATCTTCATCGCCGTCGCCACCGGCACGCTGTTCCGCCCCGAGGAGTCGCGCCAGGGCCGCACGGCCCTGATGATGCTGCCCGCCTCGAACCTCGAGAAGTTCCTCGCCCGCTGGGTCTGGCTCTGGGCCTTAATACTTGGCGGCTGCCTGATGTTCGTCGTGGCCGACGGTCTGCACGCAGCCTACCATTGGCTGCAGGGCAATGATGTTCATTCCGCGGTGAGAAATATCTCCATCGGATTGAGCCCCGACGGCCTGCGCTTTGCCGATGCCCATGCCGAGGCGATGTGGCGCATGCACAATGTCGACATCTGGCTGATGTTCATCGCCCTCCATGCCTTCTACCTCTTTGGCAGCACGCTCCTGCGCCGCTTCGCCTTCCTCTGGACCAGTGGCGCTCTGGCGCTCATGGGCTTCGTCTGGGTCTGGCTGATTGAAAATGTATTTAACTCCTGGGACGAGGAAAGGTTCCTCTGGTTCATCTTTGTCTTAGCCATCGTCGGCATCATGCTGTTCACCTGGCTGGCCTACCGCTCGTTCTGTCGCTGGCAGCTCATCACCCGTAAATACCTGAGCGTATGACCTTTACAAACGATAAACCCATCTTCCAGCAGATGGCCGACCGCCTCTGCGACGAGATCCTCGCCGGCACCTATCAGGACAACGACCGCATCCCCTCGGTGCGCGAGTATGCCGTGATGCTTGAGGTAAACACGAACACGGCCGTAAAGGCCTATGAGCTGCTGGCCCGCGAGAACATCATCTATATCAAGCGCGGCATGGGCTACTACGTCACGCCGGGCGCCCGCGACCAGATCCTGAGTGAGCGCCGCGAGGCCTTCCTCAAGAAGACCTTGCCCGAGCTGTTCTGCCAGATGTCGCTCCTCCGCCTCGGCATCGAGGACATCGTCGGCACGTGGCAGCACCTCAACCGCTGACGGAGGGTCGAAATGACACAGTCCTTTGATTATTGGATGCGCCGGAGGCGATCCCTCATCCGCGTTAAAGCTGTCTAAAAATTAGACAAATTATGCTTATTATTCTAATTTCTTTCCACTATAGGAGGGGAATGCTGCAACTTTCTTGTAACTTTGCACGTCAAACGGACAAAAGCAAACGAGATGATTCACCTGCAAGACATCAATAAGACCTACTTCGGCGCCCAGCCGCTGCACGTGCTCAAGGGCATCAACCTCGACATCGCGGAGGGCGAGTTCGTGAGCATCATGGGCGCCTCCGGCTCGGGCAAGTCGACCCTGCTCAACATCCTGGGCATCCTCGACAACTACGACTCGGGCACCTATGAGCTCGGTGGGGTGCTGATCAAGGACCTCTCCGAGACGCGTGCCGCCGAATACCGCAACAAGATGATCGGTTTCATCTTCCAGTCGTTCAACCTCATCGGCTTCAAGACGGCCGTCGAGAATGTCGAGTTGCCGCTGTTCTATCAGGGCGTCGCGCGCCGCAAGCGCCACCAGCTGGCCATGGAATACCTCGAGCGACTGGGCCTCACCGACTGGGCCACGCACTATCCCAACGAGCTCTCGGGCGGTCAGCGCCAGCGCGTGGCCATCGCCCGTGCCCTCATCACGCGGCCGAAGCTCATCCTGGCCGACGAGCCCACGGGGGCCCTCGACTCGAAGACGTCGGTCGAGGTGATGCAGCTCCTGAAGCAGCTCAACCAGGAGGAGCATATCACGCAGGTCATCGTCACCCACGACCCGACGGTGGCGGAAAAGACAGACCGTATCATCCGTATCAAAGATGGAATTATTGAGGATTGAGAATTGAATATTGAATATTGAAAATTGGCGATGAGAGAACTATTGACTGAGATATGGCAGACGGCACAGCGCAATAAGTTGCGCACCGGGCTGACGGGCTTTGCCGTGGCCTGGGGCATCTTCATGCTCATCGTGCTCCTTGGCGCCGGCAACGGGCTCATCAATGCACAGATGCAGCAGTCGAACCGCTTCCTGTCTAACTCGATGATGGTGTTCGGCGGGCGCACCACCAAGCCTTATCAGGGTCTGCAGGAGGGCCGCAACCTGCCGCTGAAGGAGCGCGACATCGCCGCCACGCAGACTGACTTCCCGCAGACCGTCGACCACGTGGGCGCCATCCTCTCGCAGTATGGCCAGACCATCGCCAATGGTCAGCAGTACCTCTCGACCTCGCTGCAGGGCGTCTATCCCAACCACTTCGACATCGAGAAGACGGAGATGCTCCATGGCCGCTTCATCAACCAGATTGACCTGCGCGACCGCCGCAAGGTCATCGTCCTCGGTAACAACCAGGCCAAGGAACTGCTCTCTGTCCCGAATGCTGCGGCTGGGTCGCAGCTCCCAGCGCTTGTCGGCCAGTACGTCAAGGTGGGCGCCTTTGCCTTCCGCCTCGTCGGCATCTACAAGGAGCGCGAGAACGGGTCGGCCGATGCCTATATCCCCTACACCACGCTGAAGACGATGTTCGGCAAGGGTGACGACGCCGGGCGCATCGAGTTCACCTTCCATGGTCTCGAGACCGAACAGGAGAACGAGCAGTTCGAGCATGCCTACACACAGCGCCTCGGGGCCAACCACCAGGTGGCGCCTGACGACGAGGATGCCTTCTGGCTCTGGAACCGCTACACGCAGTCGATGCAGATGCAGAAGGGCATCGGCATCATCCGCACCGCCCTCTGGATCGTCGGGCTTTTCACGCTGCTGAGCGGTATCGTGGGCGTCTCGAACATCATGCTCATCACCGTCCGCGAGCGCACCCATGAGTTTGGCATCCGCAAGGCCATCGGTGCCCGTCCGTGGAGCATCCTGAAGCTCATCATCACCGAGAGCATCATCATCACCACCTTCTTTGGCTATATCGGCATGGTGCTCGGCATCGCCGCCAACGAATATATGGACGCCACGCTCGGCCACACGAAGGTCGACGCCGGCCTCTTCCGCGCCACCATGTTCGTCGACCCTACCGTCGGCATCGACGTCTGCATCGAGGCCACCCTTGTCATGATCATCGCCGGCACCGTCGCCGGCCTCATTCCCGCCCTGAAAGCCTCCAGAATAAGGCCCATAGAAGCCTTAGCCCACCCCTAACAGCCCACCCCTAACCCCTCCCCAAGGGAGGGGAATTTAAATAGAATAAGAGCATTATGAGTAATAATAGTAAAAAGAAAAGTCGAAGGAAGCTTTTTCACTTCCCATTCCTAACCAAACTCCCCTCCCTTGGGGAGGGGTTGGGGGTGGGCAGTTTGGGGGTGGGCTCCGAAATCCTCGACACCCTGACCCGCAACAAGTCAAGGAGCTTCCTCACGGGCTTCGGCGTCTTCTGGGGCGTCTTCATGCTCGTGGCCCTCATCGGTGGCGGACAGGGACTGAAGGAACTGTTGAATCAGAACTTCGAGGGGTTCGCCACCAACTCGGCCATGGTCTGGGCACAGCCTACGACGAAGGCCTACAAGGGCTTCCGTAAGGGTCGCTACTGGCACATGGACTACCGCGACGGCGACCGTCTGCGCCAGCGCATCCCTGAGCTCGACGTCGTCTCGCCCGTGTTGTTCAGCAACGGCGGCACGGCCTACTACGGCGACCGTAAGTCGAGCATCGGCGTCAATGGCGTGCAGGCTGACTACCAGAAGGTGAACGAGCCGAAGATCTACTACGGGCGCTATCTCAACGACATGGACATCGCCCAGAAGCGCAAGGTCTGCGTCATCGGCAAGAAGACCTACAAGGAGCTCTTTCCCGGTGGCGGCGACCCCTGCGGCAAGTTCATCCGCGTCGACTCCATCTACTACCAGATTGTGGGCGTCGACTACAACACCTCTGGCGGCATGTCGTTCGGCTCGGAGGCCGGTACGACGATGCTCCTGCCCATCACCCTGATGCAGCAGACCTACAACCGCGGTACGGCCGTCGACATGATCGCCTTGACGGGCCGCAAGGGCGTGGTGATGTCGACACTGGCGCCCCGCATCCGCGAGACCATCGGACGGGCCCACACCATCGACCCGACCGACGAGCAGGGCATCATGGTGTTCAACACCGAGGTGCTGTTCCAGTTGCTCGACTCACTGTTCCGTGGCGTCAACTTCCTCATCTGGCTTGTCGGCCTGGGCACGCTTCTGGCCGGCGCCATCGGCGTCTCGAACATCATGATGGTCACCGTCCGTGAGCGCACCACCGAGATCGGCATCCGCCGTGCCATCGGTGCCACGCCGCGCATGGTGCTCTCACAGATCATCTCGGAGAGCATCGTCCTCACCCTCGTGGCTGGCATGAGCGGCATCCTCTTTGCCGTCATGATCCTGCAGATGCTCGAGCTGGCCAACACCGAGGACGGCATCGTCAGCGCCCACTTCCAGGTGGGCTTCTGGACCGCCATCGTCGCCGCCGCCGTCATCGCCCTGATGGGCGTCCTCGCCGGTCTGGCCCCCGCCGCCCGTGCCATGGCCATCAAGCCCGTCGATGCCATGCGGGATGAATAACTTACTACACCTACCGCACCTACAAAACCTACAAAATATGAAAAAATACTTGAAAGTAATCATCGCAGCAGTCATCGCGCTGATTTTCATTGGGACGTTCGTGTTCCTCTGGCAGAAAAGCCGACCGAAAGAAATCGTCTATCAGGAGTTCACGCCAACCACGCAGGACATCCGCAAGACCACCATCATCACCGGCAAGATTGAACCGCGCAACGAGGTGAACGTGAAGCCGCAGATCTCGGGCATCATCACCGAACTGCTCAAAGAGCCCGGCCAGACCGTCACGGCCGGCGACGTCATCGCCAAGGTGAAGGTCATCCCCGACATGAGCCAGCTGTCGTCGGCCGAGAGCCGCGTGCGCCTGTCGGCCATCAACCTGCAGCAGGCTGAGAAGGACTATGCCCGTCAGCTCTCGCTGCACGAGCAGAAGCTGGTCAGCGACGAGGAGTTCGAGAAGACCCGCCAGCAGCTTAGTCAGGCGCAGGAGGAGAAGGCCGCCGCCGACGATGCCCTGCAGGTGGTGCGCGACGGTGTGTCGAAGTCGAACGCTTCGGCCTCGTCGACCCTCATCCGTTCGACCATCAGCGGTGTCATCCTCGACATTCCCGTCAAGGTGGGCAACTCGGTCATCAACTCGAACACGTTCAACGACGGCACGACGATCGCCACCGTGGCCAACATGCGCGACCTCATCTTCCGTGGCAATATCGACGAGACCGAGGTGGGACAGCTGCAGATCGGCGTACCGATGAAGATCACCATCGGGGCCCTGCAGAACCTGCAGTTCGACGCCGTGCTGGAGTACATCTCGCCCAAGGCCACCGAGAGCAACGGCGCCAACCAGTTTGAGATCAAGGCCGCCGTGGCCGTGCCCTCCGAGGGCAACATCCGTTCGGGCTATTCGGCCAACGCCGAGATCGTGCTCGACGAGGCCCGCCAGGTGCTCACCATCCCCGAGAGCGCCATCGAGTTCAGCGGCGACTCCACCTTCGTCTATGTGCTTGCCGATTCCGTCGGCAAGAAAACCTACGACCGCACAGCCGTCATGACCGGCCTGAGCGACGGCGTCAATATTGAAATCAAGAAGGGCCTCACCAAGGACCAGCATGTCCGCGGCCCGCAGATTATCACCGAAACCAACGACTGATCAGCCATGAAGAAAAAAGTAGCAACTGCCCTTGTCCTGTGTGCTGCGATAGCATCGCAGCCCCTCCACGCCCAGACGGCCCCCTGGTCGCTCCGCCAGTGCTGCGACTACGCCGTGGCCCACAACATCGCCATCAAGCAGTATGAGAACCAGCGACAGCAGCGCGAGCTGCAGCTCAGCACGGCCAAGAGCTCGCGACTGCCCGACCTGAACGGCTCGGCCGGCCAGAACTTCTCCTTCGGTCGCGGTCTTACGGCGCAGAACACCTATACGAACACCAACACCTCGTCGACGTCGTTCCAGCTCGGCACCAGCGTGCCCATCTTCACGGGCTTCCAGATTCCCAACACCATCCAGCTCAACCGACTGAACCTCGAGGCGGCCACGCAGGACCTGGAGAAGGCCCGCAACGACATCCGCATGCAGGTGGCACAGGCCTATGTGCAGATTCTCTATGACATGGAGATCTGCAATGTGGCGCGCCGTCAGATCAGCATCGACTCCGCCCAGGTAGCCCGTCTGGAGGCCCTGCTCGAGGTAGGGCGCATCAGCGAGGCCGAGGTGTCGCAGCAGCGCGCCGCCCTCGCCCAGAGCCAGCTCACCGCCACCCAGGCCGACAACAACCGCCAGTTGGCCATCCTCGCCCTCACGCAGCTCCTGGAGCTCGAGAGTCCCGAGGGCTTCTCAATAAAAGCCCCCCTTACGGCCCCCGAGGGGGCTTCTTCAGACCCTTCCTTCAGTAGCAATACTATAGAAGCCCCCTCGGGGGCCGTAGAGGGGGCTCCTTGGGAGTTCTCTTTCCGGCCCGAGGTGCAGGCTGAGCAGCTGCGCCTGCAGGCCGCCGAGAACAATATAAAGATTGCCAAGTCGGGCCTTTACCCCACGCTGAGCTTCTCCGCCGGACTGGGCACCAACTACTACACGACGTCGGGCTTCAAGTCGGACGCCTTCGGCAAACAGCTTCAGAACAATTTCAGCCAGTATCTGGGCCTGAACCTCAGCATCCCCATCTTCAACCGTTTCCAGACGCGCAACCAGATCCGCTCGGCCCGCATCGACCGCGATAACCAGCAGCTGGCCCTCGACAACGTGAAGAAGCAGCTCTACAAGGAAATCCAGCAGGCCTACTACAACACCGTCGCCGCCGACCAGAAGCTGAAGAGCAGCGAGACGGCCCGCCAGGCCAGCGAGGAGGCCTTCCGCCTCGTCACCGCCAAGTACGAGCAGGGCAAGGCCACCATCACCGAGTTCAACGAGTCGCGCAACAATTTCCTCAAAGCTGAGAGCGACCTGACGCAGGCTCGCTATGAATACCTGTATCAGACCGCTCTCATGAAGTTCTATCGCGGCGAGGAACTCAGTTTCTGAAAAAGTGTTTTCCCGGGCTATACAACGTGTATAGCCCGGGAAAACACTCTGTATAGCGCGGCTATACACTTTGTATAGCACGCCTAAACAATGATCATTTCACAAGTACTTTCTTCACGGTGCCGTCCTGACCGACCACGATGTTCATGCCGGGCTGCATGCCGCTGAGGCGCACACCGCTCAGGTTGTAGATGCCCTTGAGGGCGCGGCCCGTCGTGCTGACCGTCGTGATGCCGTTCATCTGCTCCTCGTATTCAGCGTCGTACTGCGACTTCAGAGCCAGCGAGTTCTCGCCTTCGTTCAGGATGAACATGTTGTAGATCTGGACGCTCGAGCCGCCGCCGGCCTGGATGACGCGCACGTAGACCTCGTCGCTCTCGTTGTAGCTGCGGGTGTAGGTCTTCCACAGACGCTTCACGGTCGACGTGTTCATCTCGTCGCCCAGGTTCGTCCACTCGACGCTGTCCTTCGACACCTGGATCTGCATGCGACCCACATTGTCGCCACCGGCAGCCGTACCGACGACGGTCACCACGTCGAACGGACCGCCCCACTTCACGCGGCTCTGGATGGCGCCCGTGCAGGGCTCGCCGCTGGTCTTGCCGCCAAACTGGATGTCGTTGCTCGAGGGCGAGGCATACGACAGCAGGTCGCCGGCCGTCTCAGGATTATAGCCGGCGTCGTTGCCCGGATCCTTACCGACGGTGAGGCTCTGCCAGATCATCACCTGGCCCTTCGACTTCACCTCCCAGGCGGCATCTTCGCTGGGCACGTAGTACTCGTAGTCGACCTCAGGATAGACCGTCACCTCGTCGCCCGTTCCGGGATCGATGGTGGTCTCGCCATCCTGGTTGGTGTCATAGATGCTGCTGGCGCTCTTGCCCCACGAGAAGTAGTAGACCGTGCTGCCGCCGCCGTTCTGGTATTCGGCAGCGTTGGCGTCGAACTGGCCGATCAGGTCCTGACGCACGACGACGTTCTTTACGACGACGCGCTCGGTGGCCACCTCAGAGAACACCTGACGGCCGGCCACGGCAAAGGCGTTGACCGTCGTGGGCAGGGTCACAGTGAAGGGCTCACTATACTTCATCGACTTGGTCGTGTCGTTGCCCTCGGTGAAGTTGTACCACAGGTCGACATCCTCGGTGGTGCAGCTGAGCGACACCACGGTCTTGCCCTCCTGATAGTCCTTGGCAATCGTGGGCATGGCGGGCTGCGAGAAGATCTCAGCCTTGGCCTCGGTCACGTCGCTGAGCAGATAGCCCTCGGCGATGGCCACAGCCTTGACGACGGTCTCGGCGGTCACGTTGATCGTGCCCTCATAGGGCGTGCTGGCCGTCGTGGGGGCAGAGCCGTCGAGCGTATAGAAGATCTGCGGCTTGGGCAGCGTGCTCGTAGCCATGGCCAGCGTGATGTTGGTGTTGTGGTCCTTATAGTCCAGACTGATTTTCGGGGCGGGTGCCTGCTCGATGGCGCTCTTCGACGACTTCAGCATGTTGATGGCATTGCTGAGCAGTTTCTGTGCACCGGTCGTCGTGCCGAGAGGCATGTAGATGTAGGCATTGTGATAGGGGTTGTGCACATGCACGGCAGCCACCTCGGGGTCCAGGCCGGTGTTCTCCTCGTTGGGAGCACCTGCCAGCACGTCGTCGTCGGCAAAGTATTCGCCGCGCTTGACGGCCATGAAGGACTGGTCGCCAAACTGGATGACGTTCAGGTCGTCCATCGTGAAGTAGTCGCCCTCATCCATGTTGAAGTCGGAGAAGAGCTCATGCTTCAGGTTGCCGATGACGGCGATAGGCATCTCCTGGAGTATCAGTTCGCCGTAGCCCCATGCCGTATAGAGGTTGGGGTTGAGGTTCAGCACGGGCAGGAAGGCCAGCTGCTCCTTCAGAATGCCGGTGTTGTCAGGCTCCAGTGCGGGGCTGACGACCAGTGCGTGATACTGGTTGAGCTCGTCGAACGTGGCTGTCGTGGGATTCACCGCCGTCACGTTGACGTTCTCGACGGCCGTCAGGGCCTCATAGGCAGCCTCCGTCGTGGCGTCGCCCGTGGTCAGGTAGCCCACCTGCGTCTTGTTGGCGTTGGGGTCGTCGCCCTCGCCCACGATGATGAAGTAGATGTGGCAGCCGTTGGTCGACTTGATGGTCAGCGTGGCCACCTCACCGTCCGTGCCGGTCAGTTCCCATTCATACTCCGTGTAGTAGGTGGGGACGGGGTTGCCCGAGAACTGAGCATTCAGCGAACCGGTGCTGGTCGAAAGGGAGATGCCGCGGGCCTCACCCAGTTTGCTGCGGTTAACGGCGTGCGACTCGACACCGATGCGGATGGTCTGGTTCACCTCAGCCTGGAAGGCGATGGTCTCGTTCTTGCCGTTCAGCCAGAGGTAGCTGTTGCCGTGAGGGATGGGCTCGCCGAGGGCCGGACCGCCATCGCTCTCGAACTCATTAGGATAAGTAGCACCGTTGTAGGTGATGACGAACTTCTTCGCAGCCGTAGCACCCAGCTTCAGGCCCTCCAGTTCGGGGATGACCTTCTCGCTGCCGCCGTTGTGCGTGCAGGCAAAGCCGTCGCTGTTCTTGAAGTCGCCGCTGGCGTTCCAGTAGTGCTGTGTGTCGGCCTTCGTGGCGTCGCTTTCATAGTCGCGCCAGTACTTGTTGTCGCCAAACTCCTCCTGGTCGCCTTTCAGGGCGTTCACGGTCTTCGTGCTGAAGCCGTCGCGGAAGTCCCAGGTCTTCCTGAGACCCTGTGCATCAGCCTGTCCTACTCCAAGGAACAGGGCCATTGCAGCAAGTGTAAACAGTTTTTTCATAAGCGTAGTATTTAGTTAGTAATTAGTAAATAGCTGTCATCTTTCGGTGGTCTTGAATGTAGACGCTATGGCGCTTCGGCTGGTCGACCGGTCGGCCCTGCAGGTCGAAGCATGCCGAGAGCTTCGGGTCGCTGACGGGGGTGTCGATGCCGTCGGTGCCGCCGTCGAAGGGCAGCAGCGCCTTGCTGGGGCGCCCCTGCGTGGTGAAGGCCCCCTTGTTGTATGCGTTCCAGCCCAAGGTCTTGTAATAGGCCGGACGCCAGGAACCATAGACCTCCGGTTCCCAATAGAAGATGCCGGCACAGCCGGTGATGCCCTCGGTCTTGTCGAAGAAATCCTTCATCACGCTGTAGGCGCGGTTCTCGTCCCAGGCGTCGTAGCCGGTCTCGACAATCATCACTGGCACCGCGAACTGGCTGTAGAGGCTTTTCACGCGTTTGGCCGTGTTGGTGTTGTCGGTGGCCCAGTTGGTATAGTCGGGATAGTGCGACAGACCGATCATGTCGAACTTGCCGCCATATTGCTTGAAATCGCGGAAGAACCAGGCGTTGTCCTCCGGTCCGCGGTCGATGTGGACGATGACCTGCGCTCCGGGCAGGACGGCCTTCACGGCCTCATAGCCGGCGTTGCTCAGCGACACGTAGCCGCTCCAGGCAGCCTCGCCGCTCTTGCTCCAGTCTATCTTGCCCTCGTTGAAGATCATGCCCGGCCGGGTCTCGTTGCCCACCTGCACCCAGCGTGGCTCTATGCCTTCGGCTTTCAGGGCCTGCAGCACGTCGGTGGTATGGTCGCCGACGGCCTGCTTCAGCTGGGCCATGGTCATGCCGGCCCATGCCTGCGGCTTGGTCTGCTGGCCCGGGTCGGCGAAGAAGTCGCTGTAGTGGAAGTCGATCATCACGTCGAGCCCCTGCGCCTTGGCGCGGCGGGCCTTCGCCAGCACGTCGGCCTTGTCCGACCATGCGCCGTAGGCCTTCTCGGGGTTCACCCACACGCGCAGCCGCACGGCGTTCAGTCCCGACAGGCGCAGCAGCTGCATCAGCTCGGTCTCAGTGCCGTTGGCATCGTAGAACTTCTTGCCGTCGGCCTCCATCTCGGTGCACCAGCTGACGTCGGCACCGCGCACGAACGACTGGGCCTGAGTGCTGAGGCAACAGGCGGCAAAGGTGATGACAAAAAGATGTTTTCTGATATTCATTGTTTTGATTGATAGCAGTTTGGAGGTGCAAAGTTACAAACTTTTTTCGAGATTCCAATCAACTTCCGGAAAAAATGTGTACATTTGCATCCGATGAGACGTTCCGTGACACCGTCAGCCCCGCTGCTGCGCATTGCCGTCAGTCTTGTCGTGGGCATCGTGCTGGCAGCCAAATGGCCGCTGGCCATGACGGTCGTGCTCCCGTTGCTGGCTTTGGGTGTGGGGGCGGCCTTGGCTGTAGGCCGCTGGCCCATGGTGCAGTCGGCGATGATCGGTGTCTGCTTCGTCGTGCTGGGCATGGCGGCTTGGAACTGGAGCGACGGCGACGAGGAGCGCCGGGCCGGGCCCGTCGCCGAGTGGTTTCTGGAACAGCGCGAGGTGCTGCTCAGCCGCTATCGGGCGCAGACCGATGATGAGGCTGCCTATGCCGTGCTCGCCGCCATGACGCTGGGCGACAAGTCGGCCCTGACGCCTGATCTCCGCGAGACCTACAGCGTCACCGGGGCCTCGCATATCCTGGCCCTCAGCGGTCTGCATCTGGGCATCATCTACCTGTTGCTCACGATGCTGATGCTCGGTCGGCGGGGCTATGTCCTCTCGCAGGCCGTCGTCATCCTGGGCATCTGGGCCTTCGCCCTGCTCACGGGCTTGTCCACCAGTGTGACGCGGGCGGCGACGATGCTGTCGGTCTACAGCGTCTTTTCTGTCGGCGACCGCGGCCGGGCACCGCTCAACGTGCTGAGCTTCACGGCCATCGTGCTCCTGCTGTTCAATGCCCGTGCGCTCTTCGACGTCGGCTTTCAGATGTCGTTCCTCTCCGTTCTGTCCATCCTGCTGTTCGTGCCCCTGTTTGAGCGCCTTGTGCCGATGGAGTTCCTCATGCGCCACCGCCTGATACGCTGGCTTTACAGCCTTTCGGCTGTGTCCGTCGCAGCCCAGTTGGGCGTCGGCCCGCTCATTGCGTTCTATTTCCATCGCTTCTCCACCTACTTCCTGCTTTCCAATTTCGTGGTCATCCCCATGGCCACGCTCATCCTCTATGGTGCCCTCCTCACCTTCCTGCTGCCCCCTGCAGGCCATGTGCTGGTGTGGCTGGTGGGAGTCCTGAACCGTGCGTTGGGCTGGCTGTCAGCCCTGCCATACGCCAGCATAGACCATCTGCAGCTGTCCCTTTTACAGCTGCTGATGGTCTATGTTCTGGTGGGGTGCCTCTATGGCATCCTCCGTTTCTTTGTTCCGCAGAGGGAAGTGTCATGAAGTCTTACCGCCGTGTGTGAACCCCTTGTGTACTGTCGTGTGTACATGTTGTGAATTGCCAGACTTGCACGTGTCGTCCGAAATGAATTCCTTTGCAGCTCCAAAATCATGTAGCTATGGAGCAAAGACTCATTTTACAACCACCCGGCAGGGGCTTCCGCAGGGCTGACCTGGATTTCCTGAAAGGCATTCTCATCCTTCTGGTCATCACTTTCCATATAGCTTATATCGGCGACTCTTATCCTTATGCCAAACGAGTCGTCTACACCTTCCACATGCCAGTCTTTCTCGTCATTTCCGGTTTTCTGATGAACATCGACAAGCCTCGGAGGGGGTTTGTGATGACGATGCTGGGCTATGCCGTGCCCTATCTCGTCATGGAGAGCGGCTACATTGTGATGGCTTCAGTGCTGCCCATCAGGGAACATGTTGAAAACTTGAGCATTGGAGTGTTTCTTGATGCATTATTCCTGCACCCGTTAGGCCCCTACTGGTATCTTCAGACATTGATGATCTGCGGCACCGCTTATGCTGTTGTCTTCCGGCATGTTCGTCTGAAGACCGTCTCGCGGTTCGTCCTCCTTGTGGCCATCTGCCTTCTGCTTTCCATGGCCGGCATCATGACGTTCGCCTGTGCTATGTATTTCCTCGTTGGGGCAGTCATCCGCCAGAGTGGAATCAAGTTCGAGGATGTGTTCCAGCCTTCAGGGTTATCCATACTGCCATTCGTCATGCTGGCCGCCAATCCGCATCATCTGCAGATGGCGACAATAGGCGGCATGCTGATGGCCTTTCTTGTGGTCAGCGGGTCGCTCTACATTCATCGTCATGTGGGGGAGAGGACTGGGCGCCTGCTCGCGTTCTTAGGTCGGAAGTCGATGCCGTTGTTCCTGTTTTCGCCAATCTTCACATTCCTGTGCAGGCTTTTCCTTCCGCTTTTCGCATTTGATCCTTCAGGCATTGCTTTCCTTCTGGCATCACTATTGATATGCACAGCGGGAAGTCTCTCGGTTGACTGCCTTTTGAGTCAAACGGGAGCTTCCCGCTTATTTTATGTGCGGACAGAACTGCTACATGTAGCCCAGCCAGCGCAGGATGTCGTTGAGGTTGGCGACGACCATGAGCAGGATGACGATGCCGAAGCCGACGTATTCGGCGCGGATCATGAACTTCTCCGAGGGTTTGCGGCGCGTGATCATCTCGTAGATGAGGAACAGCACATGACCGCCGTCGAGGGCCGGGATGGGCAGGATGTTCATGAAGGCCAGGATGATTGACAGGAAGGCCGTCATCTCCCAGAAGCGGTGCCAGTCCCACGTGGAGGGGAACAGGCTGCCGATGGCTCCGAAGCCGCCCAGCGACTTGGCACCGTCGGCCGTGAAGACATACTTCAGGTCGTCGACGTAGGAGGCCAGCACGTGCCAGCCGTACTTGATGCCGGCGGGGAAGCTCTCGAAGAAGCCGTACTCGCGGGTGATGGGCTCATAGAGTTGCTTGGGCACGAAGCCCAGCTTCAGGTCTTCGGTCAGTTCCACCTCGAGCGTGTCGGCCACGCCGTTACGGGCGTAGACCAGTCGGACGCAGCGGATGGCCGAGCTGTCCTGAATGGTCGTGGCAGCTGCGAGCACGTCGCCCAGGCGGGCCAGCTCGTCGGTCAGCTGACCGAAGGAGGCGATTGCCTTGTCGCCGATGGCCAGCAGACTGTCGCCGCGCTGCAGTCCAATCTGGGCGGCCGGCATGTCGGGCAGCACGCTGTCGACCACGGCCGGCATGTAGACACGGGCAAAGATGGGCTCCGTCTTGAGCATGTCGAGCAGGTTGAGGTCGCCGGGCAGGCTGAGCGTCACCTCCTTGCCTTGGCGCAGTACGGTGACCGTCGTGGCGCCGGATAGCTGGCGGAACATGTCGGCCCCGAACTTCTTCAGTTCGCCCTTGTCGGTCGAGAGCAGCACGTCGCCGTCCTGGAATCCCAAGGCCTTGGCCTCCTCGTTGAACTCCATGCCCTGCGTCATCTGCGACAACGGCACGTAGGTGTCGCCCCAATGGAACAGGATCATCGAGTAGATGAACAGCGCCAGCAGGAAGTTGACCAGCACGCCGCCGATCATGATGAGCAGGCGCTGCCATGCGGGCTTCGAGCGGAACTCCCACGGCTGTTCGGGCTGTTTCATCTGTTCGGTGTCGAAGCTCTCGTCGATCATGCCGGCAATCTTGCAGTAGCCGCCCAGTGGCAGCCAGCCGACGCCGTACTCGGTGTCGCTCGTGCGGGGCTTGAAGTGGAACAGCTTGCCCGTCCACTTGCCGACGGTGACGTCGAAGAACAGATAGAATTTCTCAACGCGCACGCCGAACAGCTTCGAGAACAGGAAGTGGCCGCCCTCGTGGAGCAGCACCAGCAAGCTGATGGCGAGCAGGAACTGAAGTAGTCTGATCAGAAATATCTCCATTTGTCTTTACTTTAATAATTCGTTTGCGATGCGCCGTGCCTCGGCATCGGTGGCCACGTAGTCGTCGTAGGTGGGCTGGGCGATGAACGTGGCGCGCTGCATCGTCTCGGCGATGATGTCGCCCATCTGGAGGAAGCGGCAGCGGTCCTCGAGGAAGGCGCGGTTGACAATCTCGTTGGCTGCATTGACGATGCAGGGCATGTTGCCGCCGCGGCGGATGGCCTCGTAGGCCATGGCCAGACAGCGGAACTTCTCCAGGTCGGGCTCGAAGAAGTCGAGATGCTGCGCGCGGAACAGGTCGAGGCGCTCGCCGCTCAGGGGCAGGCGCTGCGGATAGGAGAAGGCATACTGGATGGGCAGCCGCATGTCGGGCACGCCCAGCTGCGCCTTCACCGAGCCGTCCATGAACTGCACGGCCGAGTGGACGATCGACTGCGGATGGACGAGCACCTGAATCTGGCTGGCCTCCACGCCGAACAGCCACTTGGCCTCGATCACCTCGAAGCCCTTGTTCATCATCGAGGCCGAGTCGATGGTGATCTTGGCGCCCATGTCCCACGTCGGGTGGCGCAGGGCGTCGGCCTTTGTCACGTGGGCGATCTCGTCCATCGTCTTCGTGCGGAAGGGACCGCCGGAGGCCGTCAGCAGAATCTTGTCGATGGGATTCTGGTCCTCGCCGACCAGCGACTGGAAGATGGCCGAGTGCTCCGAGTCGACGGGCAGGATGGCGGCTCGGTTCTCGATGGCTAAGCGGCAGATCAGCTCGCCCGCCACGACCAGCGTCTCCTTGTTGGCCAGGGCGATGGCCTTGTGGGCACGGATGGCGTGCATCGTCGGCGATAGTCCCGCGAAGCCCACCATGGCGGTGAGCACCATGTCGATGGGGTCAGCCTCCACAATCTCGTCGAGCGCCCGTGCGCCGGCATAGACCTTCACGTCGGGCATGTCCTGCATGAGCCGCACCAGCTCGTCGCGCCGCTGCTCGTTGGCGATGACCACGGCAGCCGGGTGATAGCGGTGGGCCTGCTCGGCCAGCAGTTCCACCTTGTTGTTGGCCGTCAGGCAGTAGACCTCATAGAGATCCTCGTGCTCGCTGATTACCTCGAGGGCCTGCGTGCCGATGCTGCCTGTGGAGCCCAGAATGGCTATCTGTTTCTTTTTCTCCATGTCGTATTTTCTGAAATCGAGCGCAAAAGTACAAAAAATAATCCGTTTTGCCCACTTTTTCTATGTCATTATTAATGTTATTTGGGAAAATTGTAAATTCTTTGCACCGGTTATCATATTTAGCCGACCTTCCGTTTGTTAAATAAAAGCATAAAATAATTTGACCTGTACGGTTGAAATGCCCAGTCAGCTTGCCATCCGATAGTCAATTCGATGCTCAGCCATCCACCCATCCATTTCTGCGTTGATTATTGTTGCGGTAATAATAGCGAGTGCTCCACTTCCATTTCTTGACCACGACAT
>JAFTGI010000227.1 GCA_017458195.1 Prevotella sp. | reverse complement strand
TCTTCGACGACAGACCCACGGCGATGCCCTCGGCTCCCTGTGCCAGCAGTAGCGGGAACTTCACGGGCAGCGTGATGGGCTCCTTGTTGCGGCCGTCGTAGGACAGTTGCCACTCGGTGGTCTTGGGGTTGAAGACGGTGTCGAGGGCAAACTTCGACAGACGGGCCTCGATGTATCGGGGGGCAGCGGCGCGGTCGCCGGTCAGGATGTTGCCCCAGTTGCCCTGCGTGTCGACGAGCAGCTCCTTCTGGCCCAGCTGTACGAGGGCGTCGCCGATGGAGGCGTCGCCGTGGGGGTGGAACTGCATGGTGTGGCCCACGATGTTGGCCACCTTGTTGTAGCGGCCGTCGTCCATGCGCTTCATCGAGTGCAGGATGCGTCGCTGCACGGGCTTCAGGCCGTCCTCGATGTGGGGCACGGCGCGCTCCAGAATCACGTAAGAGGCATAGTCGAGGAACCAGTTCTGATACATGCCGCTCAGGTGGTGTACGGCCGATGCGTCGAACCGGTTCACGGGTTTATAGTCGGAGTGGCCTTCGGGCGCTTCGCCCATGTCGGCCGTTTCCAGGATTTCGTCGTCTTTTATTTCGTCGTCCATTGTCAGGATGGTTTTTAGTTTTGCGCACAAAATTACAAAAAAAAAATGAAATAATGCTCGTTCTGACTATTTTTTTGTACCTTTGTGCCCATGATTGGAACAATCGTCAACACAATAGCTATCATCGTAGGCACACTCCTGGGGGCCTTCCTGCACAGGGGCATCCGCGAGCAATACAAGACTGCCCTCTACGACGTGCTGGGCCTGGCCTCGCTCGCCATCGGGCTGAACGCCTGCATCAGCAACTTCCCCAAGAGCCAGTATCCCGTGCTTTTCATCGTGGCCATGGCCGTGGGCACCGTCGTGGGCACATGGCTCGACATCGACGGGCGCTTCCACCGGCTGGTCGACAGCCGGTCAAAGTCGGGCGGACGGTTGGCCGACGGCCTCGCGACAGCCACCTTATTATATTGTATAGGCCCGCTGTCGATGCTCGGGCCCGTGATAGCAGCCCTGAAGGGCGACCACACGTTCCTGTTCACCAATGCCACGCTCGACTTCGTGTCGTCGACCATCTTTGCCTCGACCTACGGGCTGGGCATGCTGCTGGCTGCGCCCGTGCTGTTCCTCTGGCAGGGCATGTTCTACGTGGTGGCGCGGCTGTCGAGCCAGGCCGTCAGCGATCAGCTCATGGCCGAGCTGCTCATCGTGGGCGGGCTGATGATCACGGCCAGCGGCCTCAATCTCCTGGCTGTCAAGAAACTGAAGACGCTCGACATGCTGCCGGCGCTGCTGGTGCCCGTCGTGTGGTTCCTTTTGGAGAATGTAATAATTAAATAATGTAATCATTTAATAATTAACAATCTAAAAATTTAATGTTATGACTGGTATTATCGGTTCCATTATTATTGGATGTCTGGCTGGCTTCTGCGCCGGCAAGTTGATGAAGGGTGGCGGTTTCGGATTCCTGATGAATCTGCTGCTGGGTCTGTTCGGCGGTGTGCTGGGCGGCTGGCTGTTCGGTGCCCTGGGCATCGAGTGGGGTGGCCTGCTCGGCCAGCTCGGCACGGCCATTGTCGGTGCCGTGGCTATCCTTTGGATTGCCTCGCTACTGAAGAAGTAAGGGCGGCTTAGTTCTCCGCTGCCAAAGTGGTCCTTCTCTTCCGATGAAGTGGCCCTTCTCTGACGCCAAAGTGGCGCTTCTTGAAAGTAATATACCCCTATATTACCTTCGAGAAGCGCCATTTTTCGTTTTGGAGACAATGAGAAATGACGGTCTGTTTCTGCGGATTAGTGCGTCGGAACGGTCGGGTGCCGACGGGAAGTGCGTGATGGGGGATAAAAACAAAAGCGACGAGCTTCACAGCCGGTCGCTTCTATCTTCAATAGGTATTAGTTCTTTTAAGGTAAAAAGATTGTTTTCAGGATAACGATGCAAAGATAGGACTTTTTTCTGAACCGTGCAAACTTTTTAGGGAATATTTTTCAACTTTTTTAATGTGCGGGCGCACAATTTCTTGATGTGTGCCAAAAACGCACAAAATTGTGTGTGCGCGGTTTCATTTCCTGAGTTTTTTCAGTCGTCGCTTGGCATCGTTAGCTTCTGGATAGAGCTCGAGGGCCTTCTCATAGTTGCGGATGGCAGCCTCGCGCATCTGCTCGTGTTCGCACTCCTTGCCGAGCATGACGTATTCGGCGGCCAGTCGCTTCAATGTCTTTTCGCGCTCGCGCTTCTCCTGTCGCAGCGCTTCAATCTCGCGTTTCTGGAGGTTGATGATTTCGAGCTTGCGACGGATGAAGCGGCGAATGACGGGTTTCTCGATGTCGTAGCGGCTGTGGATGGCCTTGAAGAAATTATCGAGAAACAGCTGGAACTGGCCCTGGTCGAAGGCCTGCACGGCGTCGTGGTATTCGCGGTCGGCCTTGCCCTCCTGCATGGCCTGCGAGATGAGCAGCTGGTCGTTGTAGCGGCGGGCAAACTGGACGACCTCGCCCCGCACGAAGATGTCCTGCTGGCGGATGGGAGCGACGAGCGAGATGCCCTCGAACGACGTGCAGCGCGAGAGTGCCACGTAGGTCTGTCCGCCGGCGAAGGCGCCGCCCGTGAAGTCAATCCTGACCTGATTGAAGGTCAGGCCCTGGCTCTTGTGCACGGTGATGGCCCATGCCAGCCGCAGCGGAAACTGCGTGTAGGTGCCGAGCAGCTGTTCTTCGATGCGCTGCTCCTTCTCGTTGAACGTATAGCGCATGTTCTCCCACACCTCGCGCTCCACGCTGACGTCGCGTCCGTCCTCGAGCATGACGGTGATGTTGCCCTCGCCCTGGTCGATCTCGGTGATGGTACCCAGCGTGCCGTTGACCCATCGCTTCTCCTTGTCGTTCTTGATGAAGATGATCTGTGCGCCGAGCTTGACGTGCAGTTCCATCGGTGTGGGCAGCGAGGTCTCGGGGAAGTCGCCCTCGATGCGGCCGTGGAAGACGGTCGGCTGGCCGTCGAGCTCGGCGAGCCGCTGTTCGTTGATGTAGTCGACGGTGTCGCGGCGGGTGGCCAGGATGATCTGAAGCTTGTCGCCGGAGGTGTCGAGGCTGGCGTTGAGGCGTGCGTTGAGCGTCGTCAAGTCTTGCTGCGTGGCCGCATTCTGGCGGATGCGGTCGAGCAGGGCAATGAAGTGGTCGTCGCGCTGGCGGTAGACCTTGCGCAGCTCTATCGAGACGAGCTGCATCTGCTGCCACACCTTCGCGTTGAAGAAGTAGGCCGACTGGTAGAAGGGCCGCAGCAGCTGGCGGTCTTCCTCCTTGACGACGGGCTCCAGCTGGTAGATGTCGCCGACCAGGAGGAGCTGCTTGCCACCGAAGGGCTCGTAGCTGCGGGTGTAGATGCGGAGCACCTTGTCGATGAAGTCGATGATGTCGGCCCGCACCATGGATATCTCGTCGATGATGATGAGCTCAACCTCGCGCAGCAGCTTGCGCTGGGCACTGGTGTACTTGAGCGACTCCTTGATGTGGCGCCGGTCGTAGCGCGAGTCGTTGGGCAGCAGGGGATGGAAGGGCAGCCGGAAGAAGCTGTGGAGCGTCGAGCCGCCCGCATTGATGGCGGCGATGCCGGTGGGGGCCAGGATGACGTGCTTCTTCTTGGTGTGACCGGCCACGTAGCGCAGGAATGTGGACTTACCCGTGCCGGCCTTTCCCGTGAGGAAAAGCGAGCGACGGGTAAAGTTGACAATCTGAAGGGCGTCCTGCCACTCCTTGTTCTCGAGGTCCAGTTCCATTTATTCCTCCTCCGCAGGCGTGGCTTCAGTGTTCTTCGTGTCGATGCTGACGGGCAGGTCGGGGATGTCGGGCTCGTCGAGCGGCGCCGTGCTCTCGCGCTCAGGATAGTTGATGGCCGCGGGGAAGTAGACGACGCTGTCGTTCGAGAGACTGTCGGGCGCATAGTATGTGTAGGCGCACTGCTTGTACATCTCGTCGGTGATGTTCGGGTCGTGCGAGGGTGCGAACTTGGCGTGGTACTTCTTGAAGCGTTTGTCGCCAAGCAGCTTCTCGAGGAAGGCGCCGCAGATGGGCATGGCAGCGCGGGCTCCCTGGCCGAGGGCTCCCGTGCGGAAGTGGATGGCACGGTATTCACCGCCGACCCATGCGCCGCAGACGAGCTTCGGCGTGACGCCCATGAACCAGGCGTCGCTGTGGTTGTTGGTGGTGCCGGTCTTGCCGCCAAAGTCGGTGTCGTCGGCAAAGGGACGTACGTAGCGCCACAGGCCCTGGCTCGTGCCGCCGGGCTCCTGCAGTCCGCCCTGCAGGAGCTGCTGCATGAAGAAGGCCGTGCGATAGCTGATGGCCTGCTCCTGATGGGGCGTTTCAGTATAGATTTCATTGCCGTCGCGGTCGAGGATGCGCGTCACGAGCACGGGCTCCTGCATCTTGCCGTCGTTGGCTACGGTGGAGTAGGCATTGACCATGTCCTCCAGGCAGACGTCGCCCGCACCAAGGGCCAGCGAGGGCGTCTCCTCGAGCTTGGTCGTGATGCCCATGCGGTAGGCCGTCTTGGCCACGCGGTCGATGCCCATCTCCTGGCCGAGCTTCACGGCAACGGAGTTGACACTGCGTGCAAAGGCCCGCTTGAGCGTCATGTTGGCATAGGTGAAATAGCCGTTGGCATTGCTTGGCGACCAATAGATTTCCCTTTTGTAGACAGGGCTCCAGATCTTCATGCCTAAGGGGGCGTCGGTACGACGATCGCAGGGGGTCAGCCCCTGGTTCATGGCCTCGGTGTAGACAAAGAGCTTGAAGGTGGAACCGGGCTGTCGGGTGCCCGTGACCTTATCGTATTTCCATGTGTCGAAGTCGACGTCGCCCACCCATGCCTTGACGTGGCGGGTGTCGAGCTCAATGGCGATGAAGCCGCAGTGCAGGAAGTGCTCCATGTAGCGGATGGAGTCGAGGGTGCTCATCTCGGCCTCCACCTTTCCGTCGTAGCTGAACAGCTTGACCTTGTGAGGCTTGTTCAGGTATTTCCAGACGGAGTCGGGCTGCTCCGGGAATGCCTTGCTGTAATATTTGTAAGCCGACGTGCGCTTGGCGATGTTCTCGATGAAGTGGGGGATCTCGCGGCCTCGCTCGTCCTGCCAGGGATTCTGGCCCGTCCAGTGGTCGTTGAACTTCCGTTGCAGGTCGCGCATCTGGTTCATGGCGGCCGTCTCGGCATACTTCTGCATGCGCATGTCGATGGTGGTATAGATTTTCAGTCCGCTGGTGTAGATGTCGAGACCGTTGTCGCGACACCATTCCTTGACGTTGTTGGCCACGGCCTCGCGGAAATAGTTGGCCAGGCCGTCGTAGGCCTTCTCGACGTAATAGTTCAGCTCGATGGGGTTGGCCTTCAGCGTGTCGCAGGCCGTGGCCGTCAGATGTCCGTGCTGGCGCATGTTGTCGAGCACGATGTTGCGGCGCTCGCAGCTCTGCTCGGGATGGAGCCGGGGATTGTAGGTGGTGGTGGCCTTCAGCATGCCGACGAGGACGGCGGCCTGCTCGGGGCGGAGTTCGGCGGGCGTGATGCCGAAGTAGGTCTTGCAGGCGGTCTTGATGCCGTAGGCGTTGGAGCCGAAGTCGACGGTGTTGGCATACATTGTCAGGATTTCCTGCTTCGTGAAGTTCCATTCCAGCTTGATGGCCGTCACCCACTCCTTGCTCTTTTGAATGAGGATCTTAAGCCCTGGCACGCGCCCCAGATAGCCCGTGGAATATTCCGTGCGGACGCGGAAAAGATTCTTGGCCAGCTGCTGCGTGATAGTGGAGGCGCCCCGGGCTTCGTCGTTCATGACGTAGTCCTTGAGGGCAGCAAAAAAAGCGGTGAAGTCGATGCCGAAGTGACGGTAGAAGCGCTCGTCCTCCGTGTCGACAAGGGCATTCCAGAAGACGGGATTCACCTCCTCGTAGGCCACGGGCGTGCGGTTCTCACTGAAGAACTTGCCGATCATCACGCCGTCGGCGCTGTAGATTTCGGAAGCCTGGGCCGGACGGGTGCTCTTGATGGTGCGCATGCTCGGCGACTTGCCGAACAGCCCCAGAAAATTGACGTCGACAGCTCCCAGATAGAGAATGAAGGCCAAGGCGAGGCTGGCAAAGGCTGCCAGGATCTTGATGTACCATGGGTGATGCCTGTACAGTCCGATATACCATTTGCCTGCCGTTGAGAGTGCTTTGCCGATGGGGCTCCACAGGCGCTTCATCGTCAGCAGGATACGCTCCGTCGTGCCGGGGGTGCGTTCTTCTTCGTCTTGGTAGTTATCGATGTTCATTTAGTTTTTTATGAAGTTGATGATTTCATTCATGTCGCCGGGCGCGAACCAATGGACTTCGGGGTCGCGCTTGAACCACGTCAGCTGTTTGCGGGCGTAGCGCCGGGTGTTGCCTTTCATGCGCTCCACGGCCTCAGCGAGCGTCCATGTGCCGTCGAGATGGGCAAACATCTCCTTGTAGCCCACCGTGTTCAGCGCGTTCAGATGGCGGAGGGGGTAGAGCCGGCGTGCTTCGTCGAGCAATCCCGCGCTCATCATCTGGTCGACGCGGCGGTTGATGCGGCCGTAGAGCTCCTCGCGGGGCCGGTTCAGCCCAATCTTCACGATGCGGAAGGGGCGCTGCTTGCGCTCGCTCTTGCGGTAGGAGGTGTAGGTGCGGCCCGTCATGTGGCAGATCTCGAGTGCATGGAGCACGCGGCGGGGATTCTGCCGGTCGACGATGGCATAGTGCTCTGGGTCCATCACCCTGAGTTCCTCAACAAGCCGCTCCAGTCCCTCTTCGGCCAGTCGCTGTTTGAGGCGTGTGCGCGTGGCGTCGTCGACGGTGGGAATGTCGTCAATACCGTTGCACACGGCGTCGATGTACATCATTGAGCCGCCGCTCATCAGTGCATAGTCACTCTCGCGAAACAGACCTTCGAGCAGGCTCATGACCTGCTGCTCGTAGATGGAGGCACTGTAGTACTCGTCAAGGGCGAGCGTGCCTACAAAATAGTGCCGCACCTGCCGCTGTTCGTCTTCGGTGGGTGCGGCTGTTCCTATTCTCAGCTCACGGTAAATCTGTCGCGAGTCGGCGTTGATGATAGGCACTCCGAAGTGGCGGGCCACATCGAGGCTGAGTGCAGTCTTGCCGACGGCCGTAGGGCCGGTGATGACGATGAGCGTCTTCTCGTTCATCTGATGATGCCTCGCTTCGACTGTTCGATGAACGAGCAGATGTACTCGACCTCGCGCGAGTCGGGATATTTGGCGCGTGCCTCGGCGATGCCGTCCTTGATGATGCCGTGGGCATAGATGGTGCGGTAGGTGTCGTGGATCATCTCGATGGTCTCGTTCGAGAATCCGCGGCGGCGCAGTCCGATAAGGTTGACGCCAGCATAGCGGATGGGCTCTTTTCCGGCGATGATGTAGGGCGGGATGTCCTGACTGGTGCGGCAGCCGCCTTGAACCATGACGTAGCCTCCGATGCGGATGAACTGGTGGAACAGCACCTCGGCCGAGATGATGGCGTTGTCGTCGACTTCCACCTCACCGGCGAATTTGGTTGAGTTGCCGATGATGCAACCGTTGCCGATGACGCAGTCGTGGGCAATGTGCATGTTCTCCATGAGCAGGTTGCCCGAGCCGACGACGGTCTTGCCGCGCGAGGCCGTGCCGCGGCTGATGGTGACGTTCTCGCGGATGGAGTTGTTGTCGCCGATGATGCAGACGCTGTCCTCACCGCGGAACTTCAGGTCTTGGGGCTTCGTGGAGATCGAGGCGCCGGGGAAGAACTCGTTGCCCGAGCCGATGCGTGCGCCGGTGTGGATGGTGACGCTGTTCAGCAAGTGGTTGTCAGAGCCCATCTCGACGTTGGCGTCGATGACACAGAAGGGTCCGATGACGTTGTTGTCGCCCAGCTTTGCTTCGGGCGAGACGACTGCTAAAGGATGTATCTGGTTCATTTGTTCTTTACGATTTGTGCTGTAAATGTGCATTCGGACACGACGTGGTCGCCGACGAAGGTGTAGCCGCGCATGGTTGAGATGCCGTGGCGCAGGGGAGCCATGAGCTCGACTTTAAAGAGCAGGGTGTCGCCGGGGACGACCTTCTGGCGGAACTTCACGCCGTCGATTTTCATGAAGTAGGTCGACCAGCGCTCGGGCTCCTCCACCGAGTTGAGCACCAGCAGTCCGCCGGTCTGGGCCATGGCTTCGATCTGCAGCACGCCGGGCATGACGGGCTCCTGGGGGAAGTGTCCCTGGAAGAAAGGCTCGTTCGATGTGATGTTCTTCACGCCCACAATGCTGGTGGGCCCGATCTCGATCACCTTGTCGACGAGCTGCATAGGATAGCGGTGGGGCAGCAGTTCGCGGATGCGGTTGACGTCCATCACGGGCGCCTCGTTGGGGTCGTAGAAAGGTGCCTGCACCTCGTGCTTGCGAATCTCCTTGCGCATCTCGCGGGCAAACTTGTTGTTGATGGTGTGGCCGGGGCGCGTGGCTACGATGCGGCCTTTGATGGGCCGGCCGATGAGAGCCATGTCGCCGATGATGTCGAGCAGCTTGTGGCGGGTGCACTCGTTCTCCCAAACGAGCGGCTTATGCTGGATATAGCCCAGCTCCGTGGCGTCGCGGTGCTCGGCGTGCAGCATGTCGGCCAGCTGGTCGAGCCGCTCCTGGGTGGTCTGCCGCTCATAGATGACGATGGCGTTGTCCAGGTCGCCGCCCTTGATGAGGTTGGCCTGCAGCAGCGGCTCCAGCTCGCGCACGAAGACGAACGTGCGTGCTCCGGCAATCTCCTTCTCATAGTCGGCGGGCGAGGAGAGCGTGGCAAACTGCGAGTTGATGAACTTCGACTCGAAGGAGCACATGGCCGTGATGGAGAACTCGTCGTCGGGCAGCAGCGTGATGCACGAGCCCGTCTCGGGGTCTTTCACCTCGATCTTCTTGCGGATGACGTACCAGTCCTTCGGCGCCGTCTGTTCCTCGATGCCCACCTCGCGGATCTTCTCAACGTATTTGATGGCTGACCCGTCGAGGATGGGGAACTCGGGCCCGTTCACCTGTATCAGGCAGTTGTCGACGCCCAGTGCATAGAGGGCCGACATGGCGTGCTCGATGGTTGAGACGCGCACGTCGCCGCGTCCCAGCACGGTGCCGCGCTGCGTGTCGACGACGTTTTCTGCCACGGCGTCGATCGTGGGCATGTCCTCCAGGTCGATGCGCTGTATCTTGTAGCCATGGTTCTCCGGTGCAGGATTGAACGTCACGGTGAGGCTGAGCCCCGTATGCAGGCCCTTGCCGCAGAGCGAGAAGCTGCCTTTCAGTGTTTTCTGTTTCATATATTCTTATTATGTTACTTTTTTCTTTTCACTTTATTCTCTTGGCCAGTGTAGATGGTTCACGTCGCATGTCCCATATATCGGCCACGTGCACCGTGTCGGTGCTTTCGGAGTAATAGTAGATAAGCTTGAAGCGCTTTGACAGCAGACGAGCTCTGTACAGTTTTTTCTTTTCGCTCAACAGTGGCTCAGGGTATCCCGTTTCGGGGAATTTTGAAAGATGGTCGTTGATATGGGCCACCTGCGCAGCAAAGCGGTTGGCGGTTGTTTCGCCGAAGTCAATGTATCCTTTCAGCAGATAATTGAACAGTTCCCGCTCGGCTCTCCGTTGCCATTTTATTTGAGCCATGGCATCTGCTGCTTGAAGCCGGACATCATTTCCTCGAACGATTTGCCTTCGCCACGCTCAATCTCCAGTTCTGCCTCGTCGATCCGGGCATTGAGCTCATCCATGGTGTAAGGCGTCTCGTCGTCCTGAAGATTGTCAAAACGGCTCAGAGCGTCGGCATTGGCCATGCTCTGTCTCATGCCATAGCCCAGGATGACGGGTGTTGACTGAGCATTGGCAGCAGTATGAAGGTTGTTGCTCATATTATATTATTTTTATTCTCCACTCAACTTCTTATTCAAATCCTCCACCTCGCGGCGCAGCTGCGCCAGTTCGCGGTACATGTCGGGCAGGTGGCTGTAGATGGCCTTGGCCTTGAAGAATATCTTCGGATCCATGGCGGGCGAGCCGATGAGCGTCTCGCCCTGGCCCTTCGTGTTCTTGATGACGCCGCACTGCGCCCCGACGTTCGTCCGGTCGGCCACCTGGATATGTCCGGCAAAGCCAGCCTGGCCGCCGACCATGCACCACTGGCCGATCTTCGTCGAGCCTGCCAGCCCGACCTGTGCCGACATCACCGTGTTCTCGCCCACCTCGCAGTTGTGGGCCACCTGAATCAGGTTGTCCAGTTTCACGCCGCGGTGGATGACGGTCTGGCCCATCGTCGAGCGGTCGACGCACGTGTTGGCGCCGATCTCCACATCGTCCTCAATCACCACGATGCCTATCTGCGGAATCTTGTCGTAGCCATCCTGGCCGGGAGCAAATCCGAAGCCGTCGGCACCGATCACCGCCCCGGCATGCAGCGTGCAGCGACTGCCGATGCGGCAGCCCTCATAGATGGTCACGTTGGGATAAATCTTCGTCTCGCTTCCGATGCTCACACCGTCGCCGACGACGACATGGGGATAGATCTGCGCCCCGTCGCCCACGACGGCCCCGTCGCCAATGACGGCATAGGCTCCGATGTAGACATTCTGGCCCACCGTGGCCTTCGCCGAGATGCTGGCCGTCGGGTCAATGCCCGTGCGGCGCGGCTTCATCTGCTCATAGAGCTGCAGCAGGCGGGCCACGGCCTCGTAGGCATTCTTCACCCGCACGAGCGTCGGCTTGACCTCGCGCTCGAGCACGACATCGTCGCCGATGAGGACCACCGACGACTTCGTCTCATAGATAAAATGCGTGTACTTCGGGTTAGAAAGGAAAGAAAGGGCACCCTCGCGGCCCTCCTCAATCTTGGCAAACGTGCTGACCTTGGCCTCGGCGTTGCCTTCGATGTGGCCGCCCACGAACTCGGCTATCTGTTTTGCGGTAAATTCCATCTTAAGAATGATTTAGGTTGCAAAGTTACGAATAATTCTGCAAACTACCGCATTCACGCCCGAATTTTTGTTTTTTTTACTTAACTTTCGTATGTTTTGTTTTTTTTATAAAGTCGCCGACTTTGTCAATCTACTTCTTCGATGAAGCGGGCCAGGTCCTCGTGATCCTGCTGGTTGGGATGACCGGCATGCAGGGGACCCATGGAGCCGCGGCAAGTGAACTCGCGCTCGTCGACGGTGATGCCCTGGGCCTCGAAGAGCGCCTTGACCTTCGGGTAGTTCGACTCGATGATAGCGGCCGACGAGAAGCAGACGACGCGCCCGACGAGCTCGGGGCTGAGCGTCTTGATGTACTTCTTCACGCGCCAGTCGACGACGGCGGCGTAGATGGCCGACCCGAAGTAGAGCACGTCGACATGCTCGGTAATGGGCTTCTCAATCGACTCGGCGGGCACGCCCACCTTCTCTGACACGATGGCGGCCATCTTGCGAGTGTGGCCGAACTTGCTGTAGTAGCGGATAGCTTTTTTCATGTTAAGTCTGTTTAGTCTGTTTTAGTCATGTTTTCTATTTCTTCGCGATGTTCGAACAGCGTACAGCCGCCGGTGTGCTCCCAGCCTAGTGCACGGGCATCCCGGATTTTGCGGAACAGGGGCGACTGCAGGGCTTTGCGCAGTCCAAGCTCAGCGACGTTGCTGTCGCTGAAAGGTGAGAAGGGACAAGGCTCCGCACTTCCGTCGGGCCCTATGTGGAAGAACCCGCGCCCAGAGGCCAGACATCCGCCCAGCGCCTTCTCGTCGCCGGGGAATGAGAGGAAGATGATGTCGGCATATTCCTCGCGGCGTGCTTCTAGGAGCTGCTCCATCTCAGCCACATGCTCGTCGCTGAAAGCCAGGTGCTCAGTGCCGGCATCGGTAGGGACGTATTCAATGAAGAATACGATCTTGCAGCCGTAGGAGCGCAGCTGGTCGATGAACTCTGCCGAGGTGACCATCCGATAGTTCTCGGTGGTCACGGTAATGCTGGTGCCGAAGAATAGGTCTTCGCCCCGGAGCAGTTCCATCGACTGCATGGCCCGGCGGAACACGCCCTGTCCGCGCCGTTCGTCGGTCCCCATTGCCGTGCCCTCAATGCTGATGACGGGCACCATGTTCAGGTGCTCGCGCAGGAACCCGAGGTAAGCGGGCCCGATGAGCGTGCCATTGGTGAATATCGGGAAAATCATGTCCTTCACTTCGGCTACGGCCTCGAGGATGTCCCTTCGCATCATCGGTTCGCCGCCCGCCAGGAGCGAGAAGTTGATGCCCATCGAGGCGGCCTCGGTGAAGATCTGTTGCCACTGCTCGGGCGACAGCGTAGCCTTGCGCTCATCCTCATGATCCTCAGCAATGCCGTTGCTGCGGGCGTAGCACCCCTTGCAATGCAGGTTGCAGGTAGTGGAAATGCTACTGATCAGGAATGGGGGAACATCTATGTCCTCCAGCTCCTTTACCTTCTTGCGCCGTTTCTCAGACTTGGCGAACAGCTGCTGCATCCGGAATGCAAACTTCGCCTCGCGCGGATTCGACAGTACGTTTTTGTAAGCCTTGGCCATGATGCGGCTGATGCTGCCGCTCATGTATGTTGTTAAGTCTATCGTTTGTTTTTGCATTTTCAATATTTCAATCTTCAATCTTCAATGTTCATCCCATTACCACGTCGAGCACCATCATCAGGACGAAGCCGACGGCAAAGCCGATGGTGCTCAGGTTGGAATGCTCCCCCTCGGAGGCTTCCGGGATGAGTTCTTCTACGACAACGTAGAACATGGCGCCGGCGGCGAAGGCTAAGAGGTAGGGTAGGGCGGGTGTCATCAACGCTGCTAAGAGCACTACGGCTAATCCGCCCAATGGCTCAACCGCACCGCTGAGGCTGCCAATGACGAACGAACGCCACTTGGAGTTGCCTGCTGCTCGCATCGGCATCGAGATGATGGCTCCCTCAGGCACGTTCTGGATGGCAATGCCGATGCTGACGGCCAGCGCACTGGCCAGCGACAGCCCTGCCGCGCCATTCTCCGCACCGGCAAACACCACGCCGACGGCCATACCCTCGGGCAGGTTGTGGATAGTGACAGCCAGAGCCAGCATCGCTGTGCGCGACAGATGTGAGCGTGGGCCCTCGGGCTTGTCGGTGCCGATGTGCAGGTGGGGCGTCAGTTCGTCAATCAGTAATAGAAATCCCATGCCCAGCAGAAACCCCACGGCGGCAGGCATTACCGACCAAGCCCCTTTGGCCTCTTCCATCTCCATCGCCGGGATGAGCAGCGACCACACCGAGGCTGCCACCATCACGCCAGAGGCAAAGCCCAGCAGCAACTTCTGCAGACGGGGCGACATCTCGCCTCGCATAAGAAAGACGAATGCCGCCCCGAGCATGGTTCCCAGCAGGGGGATGAGTAGTCCGATAGCTAATGCCATTTATGCCTTGTTGAATTTCGACTTGGGTTGCTTGCAGCGCGGGCAGCGCCAGTCGTCGGGCAGGTCTTCGAAGGCCACACCGTCGTGCTCGGCTGGGTCGTAGACATAGCCGCAGATGCTGCAGACATACTTGCCGGAAGCCTTGGCCTTGGAGAAATCAACCTCAGCGAGGACGGTTGGCACGGGGTTGTCCAGATCCATCACGCGCCGGGCCTCCAGGTTCTTGTAGCCCTGCGGGGTGT
>JAFTGI010000226.1 GCA_017458195.1 Prevotella sp. | reverse complement strand
GATAAAGGAGCAGATGCTTTCCTCGACCTGCTTTCCATTGTGGAAACTACCAAGAAGCACAACAACTCACCATACGCTGCTATCCGTGCTCTGTTCTAAGCATGGAAGGCAACTGCATGGGTAATCGCTGAATAGTTACGTTTCAAGCCTCCTTGCCGAAGGAAAAAATCGGTAGAACCCCGTGGTTGTTTATAAGCATGAGAATTAATAATTTGTTTGTCTTTATTTTGCCCCAGTCAAGCCGTCAGACTGCGGCAGGGAGCAAGCGGTTGTCAGAAATTAAAGTTCAATGTCAGTATAGAAATAGTAAACACTGTCATCGGGATAGAGCTGAAGCTCGTAGTCGCCCGAGAGCGTCGAAGGAAGAACCACGCTGGTCGTACCTGCCGGCACAAAAGTCGTGTAGGCCTCCTCGCCGTCCTCGTCAAGAAGCACCAGTGTCAGGTCGTAGCCCACATTATTAAAATAAAGAGTGTGGTCATCCTGTGCAATGCTCGGGCGGGCAACTGGTGTTCGTGGATGCCCCCCTAATGTACCACCAGGATTGACATCTCTCACTTGGAGTATAACTTCACTCTCATTAGGCGAGGCAGAAGCAAAATGTACCCCCCCCAACACAAACAGGAGACAAATAAATAGATTTTTCATAATGATTTGAAAAATTAACGTTAAACTTGAAATAATGATTTGCCTAAAAAGGCGATGCAAATTTAACGCTAATCAGATTATTTCGAGAAAGATTAGAAGAGGTATTTTACACGAATTTTACACAATTTCTATGTAATGTACTGAAAATCAACAAATAGCAGTTTTACACAAATTTTACACAAAACCCGATAAATCCTTCTTTATGTTGTCTAAAAGGGTTGAAGAAAGTGGATCGTTATAAAGCTTTTCGTTGATGATGCTCTTAATATTGGTTATACGTTGGGGTGAGCAACTTAACAAGGCTAACAGCTCTGAATTTGTAAATCCCAAGGTTAGGAGAACAAAAGCACGCATTTCAGGAACAGACAGTCGTTTCCTTCCATCCTCCATTATAATGCTGGCAGCAGCCATACTGTTTTGGAACTGAAATAAAAGCTTTTGCCATTCATAATCTGAAACTTGACATGCTTTGACATTGCCAGATGCTTTCTCATGAAACTGCCTGACAATGCCACTATTAAGCATTGCCACTTCTTTGTCACGGCGACCAATGGACTGCCAGCGCCGCTCGAACTTATCCAATGAACACCTTAAATCCTCAACTTCCGACTTTTTTTGCTCTTCCAATAGTCTATAATCCGTTCTAAGTGTCTCAACTTCTTCTGTTAGTTTCAAATAGTCTTCATTGGCTTTCGAATAGGAGTCGAACAAGTGCTTAATTTGCATCATCTTACGTTTCCTATACCTTCGATAGTAAACAAGGCATGCCATACAGAGCAAAAGACCCAAAGTTATAACAAGAAGTGTCGTTTGCTGAGCCTTTCTTGTCTTTTTGGCCGAAAGTTCTGCCATGCGCTGGAATGACTGGTATTGATAAAGAGCCGAAATACGTTTTACGGTTTCAGTTCTCATGGCCGCACTCCTTGCCTCCGTTGCATCTTCAAGTAGCCTTGCATACTTGTAGACTGAATCTGCGTTGTGCTGTTTATTGAACAAAGACAGTTTCCCCCTATAAGCATCTGTGTAGAGCCCATAATCCAACAATCTGGAAAAATCGGCATCAGCCAAAGATTGTTCTCCAACGGCAAGATAGTAAGAACCACGAATATAATAGTAAACCTCACGACCAGCACAGATATTTCCTTCGAAATCAAATAATCCCGATAAGCTCTCATAGACATCAAGCAATTTTTGGGTAGTTGAATAATCTCCAGTCTTTATATTATGATTAATAATTGGACCTAACAATGCTACAGCTTCTTTTTTATACCCATGCTCAAGATATAAACCGCGCGCAGTATTCAATACTTCTAACATTTTTGCGGTGTCACCTTTCAGGATATAGGCTTTTGCAGATAATTCGATATTTCGGATATAAGAAAATGTATCGCCAAGAACAAGAGCATAACGCTGATATATCTTGCTCACTTCAAGTTCCTCATCGGGTAAGTTTTGAGAATCATACAAATCTATTATCTGCCCATAAACAGCCATGAGCCGACGAAGGTCGCCACGAATTGTGTCAGCTCTATCAAGTGCATCCTGATACGACTGTAGGGCCTCGGGGGCCTGGCCTTGGTCGCGGTAGGCGCAGCCGAGGAGGTAGTGGGCGCGGACCTGGTCGTTATTGGAGCCGTGGCGGTCGAAGAAGTCGGCGGCCTAGCGCAGGAGGGAGTCGGAGGGCAGCGGGGCGTAGGCACGGTTGAGCGAGTCGGCCTCGTCGAGGAGGGCGAGCATCTCGCGGCGCTGACCGCTGTAACAAGCAGTCAGCAGGGCAAGAAGAACTACTATCGGGAGACGCCTCATATCGGGTTTTGCCTGTTTCACAACCTGAATACCACGGGGATGCAGACTTTCGTGCGACAGGGCTGACCGTCCATGATGCCGGCCGTCCAGCGGGGCATCATGCGCAGCACGCGCAGCACCTCCTGATCGCACTGGCGGTTGAACGACGTGGCAATGGCCACATCGGTCACCGAGCCGTCCTTGTTGACGATGAACTCGGCCACGACGCGCCCCTGACGCTTCTGCTCGGCCATGGCCTTGGGGTACTTCAGGTTGCGCGTCAGCCATTTCATCAGCTCCGTGGGGCCGCCGGGAAACTGCGGCAGGTCCTCCACGACGCGGAAGTCCATCACCTCGTCGTCCTGCGGGGCGGGCGGCTCAATGGGCGCGTCGTCCTCGATGGCGGCCATGTCGCTGTCGGGGTCGGTCTCCACGGGCTCGTCGTCGTCGAGCAGTTCGTCCGTCTGGTCGTCCTCGACCACCTTGATCACCATCGTCGGCTTCGGCTCAGCCTTCGGGGCCAGCGCCAGCTCGTTCTCCTGACGCAGCAGCGGGGCCAGCTCGGTGTCGATGGTCAGTTGGTCGAGCAGTTCGGGGTCGTCGAGCGGATCGTCGGGTTCCCAGGAGTATTCCAGTCCGACGAAGACGACGGCCAGCGCCACCACGAGGCCCATGAGGAACCACTGCGGGCGGCGGGCCTCAAGATCGGCCCTCGAACTCTTTTTCGTTTCCATAATAAAATCGACAAACTTCCGTTAATATAATGAAATCTGCCTGCAAAATTAGCACGTATATTTGAAAAAAGCATTATCTTTGCACCGAATTTTAGATTATTTAGATGAAAAAAGTCGTTTTTGCCGTCCTGTTCACGTTTTTTGCGCTTCTCAGTGAGGCGCAGGACAGCCAGACTGCATTCAATTTCCTGCGACTTCCCGTCAGTGCGCACGTGGCGGCGCTGGGCGGCGACAACATCAGCATCACCGACGACGACGCCTCGCTCGTTTTCCATAATCCCGCACTCATCAGTTATTCCTCCGACCGGACGATGAACCTGAACATGATGACCTACATGCAGGGCACCGTGACAGCCTCGGCCTCCTATCTCAGGGCCGTGGGCGAGCGCGGCACATGGTCGGCCCAGGCCCGCTTCATCAGCTACGGCGAAATGAAGGAAACGACCTACATGGGCGAGCAGACGGGCACCTTCGGGGCCAAGGACATCGCCGTCGGCGGCACCTTCAGCTACGGGCTGCTCGACCACCTGAGCGGCGGCATCACGGCCAAGCTCGTGGCCTCCTACATCGGGCACTACAACTCGCTGGCTGCGGCCGTCGACCTGGGGCTGAACTACATGGCCGAGAACGACTGGAGCATCAGCGCCGTGGCCCGCAACCTGGGCGGACAGCTCACGGCCTACGAGGACGACTTCGAGCGCATGCCGCTCGACGTGCAGGTGGGCGTCACGAAGCGGCTCACGGGCTCGCCCCTGCGCTTTTCGGCCACGCTGGTCAGGCTGAACGACTGGCAGTACGGCCTGGGCAAGCACCTCGTCGTCGGCGCCGACCTGATGCTGGGCGACCAGTTCTACGTGGCTGCGGGCTACAACCCCATGCGGGCCTCGGAGATGAAGATTGCCTCGGGCGACGGCGAGAGCAGCCACGGCGCGGCCCTGTCGTTCGGTGCGGGCATGATGCTCGAACGGCTGAAGCTGAACGTGGCCTACGCCAAGTATCACGTCAGCGCATCATCGATATTAGTAAATTTCAGTTATACGCTATGAAAAAAATTACCATCGCCATCGACGGCTACTCGTCGTGCGGCAAGAGCACCATGGCTAAGGACCTGGCCCGCCGCGTGGGCTACATCTACGTCGACACGGGCGCCATGTACCGCTCGGTCACCCTCTTTGCCCTCCGCGAAGGGTTCTTCCTGCCCGACGGCGCCATCCAGCTCGACGCCCTGCGCGAGCGCATGGCCGACATCGACATCAGCTTCCGGCTGAACAGCGAGACGGGCCGCCCTGACACCTACCTGAACGGCCAGTGCGTGGAACAGGAGATCCGCTCGCTCGAAGTGAGCAACCACGTCAGCCCCATCGCCGCCGTGCCCTTTGTCCGCGAGGCGCTCGTTGCGCAGCAGCAGCTGATGGGCCGCGACAAGGGTGTGGTCATGGACGGTCGCGACATCGGCACGACGGTGTTCCCCGATGCCGAGCTGAAGATCTTCGTCACGGCCTCGGCTCAGGTGCGTGCCGAACGGCGCTACAAGGAACTGCAGGAGAAGGGCATGCCCGCCGACCTGCAGGACATCCTGCGCAACGTCGAGGAGCGCGACTACATCGACTCGCACCGCGAGGTGTCGCCCCTGCGCAAGGCCGACGATGCCATCGAGCTGGACAACAGCTACATGACCATCGACGAGCAGAACCAGTGGCTCATGGCCCGCTTCGAGGAGGCCTCCCGAGAGCCCTGAACGGGCTGTCCCCGCAGCCTTTTTTTGTAATATAGATAGTCTTTAGGCACAGAAAAACGCGGATAGACACAGGTTTCTTGTTACTTCTATGAAGAAACCGTGCCTGTCCGCGTTTTTCCGTGCCTAAAACTTGGTCAAACGTTACTACAGGCTTTTGGGGGACAGACCTGCTTTAACGCCGGGCGGGCCGAATGTCGTGATTTTTCGGAACCCGCTACTTCGACACGTGCTTGCGGCCTTTGACGACGGTGATGCCCTTCGGGGTCTGCTGACGGCGACCGCCCAGGTCGTAGGTGGCGGCAGGCGCGGTGGTCAGCACGGGCACGGACTGGATGGCCTCAGCCACGATGGCCACGGCGTCGTTGCTGTAGACGGACTCACCGGCGTTGTAGATGGCCGTGACGCGATAGACATCGCCCGGCTGACCGTCGGGGTCGGTGAACGTGGGCTGGGCGACGAGGGCCTGGTTCAGGCGCTCACCGTTGCGATAGACGTTGTAGCCATAGAGCATCAGTGAGGGCTGAGCAGCCAGCGTGTCAGGCACGAAGGTGACGTCGTCGATGAACAGCGCCCAGCCGTCGTCGGTGACGTGGCGGATGGCGAAATACTTGCTGCCCTGGGGCAGTGCATATTCGTAGCGGGTCCACTCGCTGCTGGTGGTACGCGGCGTCTGGTCGAGAGCCATGAAGTTGGTGGTCTCGTAGCCCGAGGTCGAGATGTAGAACTGGAAGCGCTCGGGCACCTCCTCGCTGGCCGTCAGGGCATGGTGGGCATAGAACGAGACGACCTGCGCATTGCCCGACAGCTCGGGCGAAATGAGCCAGTCGTCGCTGATGTTGTCGTAGGCACTGAAGCTGGCCAGCAGTTTCTCGCCGGTGCGTGGCTGCCACGTGGCGCCGGTCATGCCGTTGGTATTGGTGGTCGTGTTGAGCACGGCCGACGGGTTGAACACCATGTAGGCCATGATCTCGCTGTTGTCAGGGAAGCTGTAGCCACCGACGCCGTAGGTCAGTCGGCGGTCCAGGTCGACGAGGGTCCAGTCGCCGAAGTTGGTGTGCTGGAAGTCGTCATACTGCTCAAAGCTGTCGGTCACCTGCCCGTCGGTCTGCCGGGGTGCTGCGGGGGCTGCCCAGCTGAGGGCTACGCCCTGGTCGGCCACAGCGGCCTGCAGGTTGGTGGCGGCGGGGTAAGTGGGCAGCTTCACGTCGATGCGGGCCACGTCGCTGCGGTTGTTCACGGTCGACTGGTCGGCGGCAAACACCACTTCGGCGTAGATGTCCGACTGGCGCTGCATGTCGATGTTAGCCGAGACGGGCACCATCGTGCTCACCGTCTGGTCGGCTGCGACGGCCATGCCCATGCCCGTGCCGGCCTTCTGACCGTCGACGTAGACATCGACGCTGTAGGCCCCGGTGGCCACATCGCTGAGTCCGAGGTTGCTGACGCTGGCCGTCAGGTAGCGCATCTCGCCCACCTTGAGGTTGCGGGGCAGCGACACCTGGCTGATGGCCAGATCCCACTGGCACTGGTCGATGACGGTGACATGATCGACATAGAGCACATCGACCGTGGTCGAGGCCTGCGCCTCGAAGGCTATCTGGATGCGCTCGCAGCCGGCACAGCCCGTCAGGGGCACCGTGGCCCGCTGGTACTGGTCCTTGGCGGCCACGTCGGTCAGGTCGATGGTGGCCAGGGGCTCGAAGTCAGCGCCGTCGCGCGACACCTTGATCGTGAGCGGCTTGGCCATCGGCTCGCCATAGAGGTAATAAAAGCTGAGCACGGGGTTGGTGGCCGTCTTCATGGCGATGTTGCCGGTATGGGCCGTGGCCGTTCCTGTGCCGTCGATAGCCGCAAAACCGAGCATGCCGCCGTCGCCGTCCTGATTGTAGCGCGAATCGTTGACGAGCGACCAACGGTCGAGCGAGGTGCGCAGGTCGGTGCGCCAGTAGTGGGTCAGGCTGCCTCCGGCGAACGATTCCTCGTAGGGCAGCTGCTGGGGCTCGCCGATGATCTGATAGTTCGAGACGGTCTCGGCTCCGGCCCCCTGTGGCGTGACGGCCCGCACGTAGTATTGCATCAGGCCCTCGCCGGTGTAGACCAGCTTGCCGCTGTAGGGCATGCCGAGGGCGGCATAGACCTGGCGCAGGGAGTCCTCGACGCCGATGAGGTAGTTGATGTCGAGCGGCTCGGTGAAGCTGCCCTCGGTCAGTCCGGCGGCGACCTGCGAATCAGCCGGTGCACGGAAGCGGCGCACGACGTAGGTCAGTCCCTCGGGATTCAGATAGCCGCCATTGGCACCTTCCGTCGGGGCATCCCAGGTCAGGACGCTCTGCTGCGTGGCATGGTCGTAGACGAAGCGCAGGTTGGTGACCGGGCCGGGCAGGTCGGAACCGACGTAGGCCGACCGCTGGGCAGCCTCGCCCTCACCCAGGCTGTTCACGGGGACGGCCCGATACGTGTACTGCCCGGGAGCGTCAGGCGTATCGACGAAGCTGACCACCTGGCCCATGCCGGGCGACTGGAACGTATGTACCAGCTGGCCGCTCCGATAGAGGTCTACGCGGGTGAGCTCGGTCAGACTGGTGCCGCCGATGTTCTTGTCGGGGGTGCGCAGGGCGACGGTGGCCTGCAGCGAACCGTCGGTGGCCGGGGTCACGGTGAACTCGGTCACGCCGGCGGGCACGCCTTGGTTGGCCGTTTCCTCGACCCTGATGCGCCGCAGGTAGAGACGGTTGGAGAAGGGGTCGCCCGTGGTGGAGCAGTGGAAGCCGATGTAATAATAGCCATCGGCAGCAACGGTGAACACGGCGGTGCGGCTCTCGCTGTACATGCTCGTGATTCCCGTCTGGGCGACGAGCACGGTCTGCATGTCGGCCACCCGCGTGCCCTGCCCCATGAGCACGCTGAGTTGCTCCTCGCCCTCCTGGTCGACTGAGGCATTGAGCGTGAGGCGGTAGGTCTTGCCCGCCTGAAGCTGCAGCCGCGGGGTGAGGAGCCAGTCGTCGGCATCGTAGTCGCGCGGACAGCTGGCTGCCAGGAAGAGGTCGTCGTACTCCCATGTCTGGTAGTCGCCGTTGGCATCGATGACGGTGTAAGCCTCGAACTGGCTCACACTGCTGAAATCATGGTCAAGCAGTGTCTGGGCCTGCACGGTCGTGAAACTGACAAGGCAGGCACAGAGCAACGATAAAATTGTTTGACGTCTCATGTCTTCTTTGTGTTGTTAGTGAATGATTATTTTCTTTCCGTTGGCAATATAGACGCCCTTGGCCACGGCGCCTGAAACGCGACGGCCGTCGAGGGTGAAGCAGGCGTCACCGGAGGCGTCGGTCGTGGTCACGGCCGGGCGCAGACCCGACGTTGTGGCTACTTGAGCCTGGGCCGTATTGAGCACCTGACCGGTGGGGAAGCTGGAGCCCGCGTCGGCCGGAGCCACCATGAAGGCGATGACCCGCAGGTGCGACGGATCCCAGTCGCTGCTGAGCTGCGAGGTGATGCTGTAGCTGAAGTGGCTGTCGGCGTCCCACGTGGGCAGTGCGCCGCGCGTCGGGGTGACGAAGGCCCGCAGGATGTTGTCGTGAATCTTCTTGTTGGCATCGCCGGCCTGGGCCCCCACGGCCTGCACCTGGTCCTCGACGAGGAACACGTGGATCGTGGCCCGCGGGAACACCTCGGGCACGAAGGCCTTGGCCTCGCCCGCGACGCTGACCTGCAACTGACCGTCGGTCAGGGTGGCCGCTGTCTGCAACTGGACGAAGGCGGGCATCGAGACAGCGTAGTTGAAGATGACGTCGTTCACATAGTCGGCCGTGTAATTGCCGACGGTGAAGGCCGGGGATTCGCCGTCGAAGGGGGTGCGGTCGATCATGATGTAGGGATTGCCGTTGACGCCGAAACGGATCAGCTGACGGCTCTCCTCGATGGTGAACTCGTCGTCGCGATACCCCACGCGGTGAGTCACCCAGGCCACGTCGCTGCGGCGGCTGATGACCTCCTCGATCATGTGGTCGACGGGCGGACAGTTGACACAGTTGAGCGACGTGAAATGCTCGAGCAGCACCATGCGCGGATAGGTCGAAATGTAAACGTAGAAGACGCTGCGCAGGGTGTCGTTGCGCTGGTTGTCGTCGGCGGGCTCCACGATGGCGGTCAGCTCGTGGCGCCCCTCTGTCAGTCCGGCCACGGGCCACTGGTGGGTGAAGGCGGCGGTCTGCTCGGTCAGCAGCCGGGCCTCGGTCGGCATGACGGTCTCCTGCTGGCGGTCGTCGAGGTAGAGGCGCACCTGACTGCCCTCGGCGGGCTGGTTGCCGACGTTCTCCACCTCGCCCTGCACGGTCAGCTGCTCGTCGGGGGCATAGTAGACCTTGTCGGTCGAGAGCGTGACGACGGCCATGTCGTGGTCGAAGAACTGCCCCTCAGCCGTGGCCTGGATGTAGAGCTTGCCGAGCGTGGCGTGATAGTCGCCCCACTGGTTGTCGACCGAGAGCCACGTCGTGTTCTCGTCGCCGCTGCCATAGGCCAGGATGCCGGCCACGCCGACCGGCTGGCGGGCGCTGTAGCCGATATAGAACTCGTCGCCCTCGATGACGTAGGGCCGGTTGAGGGTCACCTCGTTCCAGCCGCCTTGCACGTCGGGCACGCTCTGCACCACCTTGGAACTCGACGTGAGCGACGTGCGGATGAACACCTGCACGTTCTCCAGCCCATCGTTCACGGCAAAGCGGATCTTGTTGACGACGCTGCCCTGCCAGCACATGGCTTTTTCGCGCGGGATGCGGATGGCGGCGGCCACCTGGGCCACGCCGCCGTCGTTGGTGCCCAGGGCATTGGCCTGCGGCGACAGCTCGTCGTCGCAATAGCCGATGGTGAAGGTCTCGAGGGCATCGTTCTCCTCGATGATCAGACGGCCGTCGACGTACTCCACGTCGTCAGCCGTAATCGTGCCGGGCAGCACGTGGATGGCATAGACACCGGCGGGCGACCACTGCGTGGCCTCGGTGAACAGCTCGGGGACGCCGCTGACGGGTGTGCCGCTGACGACGTAGCCGAACGCAGGATTGGGCTCACCGCGCTTGCGGATATAGTTGTTGGCCGTGACGGTCGTGCCGAATTCGTCGACGTTGGTGAAGTCCTTCCACTGGGCCTTGCGCTGATACGTGGTGCGCGAGCCGCTGGGCACGCAGAGCACGCACTCGTCCGTCCAGATGCCGGCAAAGGTGTCGTAGCCGCCCAGCGTGGGAGGCGTCTTGGCGCGCACCTGCAGCCGCTTCAGTCCGGCACAGCCGCGCAGGGCCTCACCCTGTATTCGTGTCAGCGAGGCGGGCAGTTCGAGCGTGTCGATGCCGATGCAGCCGTCGAAGGCATTGGCATGGACGGTGGTCACGGTGGCAGGCACGGCCACGCGGCCCGTAGCCATCGACAGGACGGCAATGAGCTCGGTCGTATCGGGATTGCAGATCAGCCAGTCGTCAACGACGACGAACTGGCGGTCGGGGGCCTCGGGCAGCGTCACCGTGCGCATCGACGGACAGGCGCCCAAGGCGCCGTCGCCCCACGTGCGGATGCCCTGTGGAAGGATGATGTCGGTCAGGTAGGGATAGCCGTAATAGGCCTTGGCGGGCAGGTGGCCGTCGGTCAGGCTGACGTCGGTCAGGTCGAGCGTGGTCAGCCGTTCCTGCGGAGCGACGCGCACCAGCATCATGTCCTGTCCGTCCTTATAGCCGCCCGACGAGAACGAGGGTTTCAGCGTGGCAATGTCGTAATAGCCGTCGCCGCTGCCGGCATAGCCCCAGTTGACGTGCACCAGACCGTCCTCGCGGTAGCCGTCGATGATGAACGAATGGCCGCCGCGTTGGTCGTCGCCGTCGTAGACGATGGGGCCATAGGCTGACAGCTGCTCGAAGACGAGCTGCATCCACTCCATCTCGGAATAGTCGTCGCGACGGAGGTAGCGCACGTCGGCAAAACCGAAGTAGCGGCTCAGGTTGTTGCAGGCCAGCTCCGAGTTGGCGCCGCTGCCGCCCTGGGCGTCGGTGCCGTACATCATGCAGGCCGACACGCCGGCGTTCATCATCAGCTCGGCCACGGCGCTGGCTTCTTCGGCCGTGTATTCGCCGTCAGTGTAGGTGTCGCGCATGTGGTCCCAGTCGAACCAGGTGGCCCCGAAACGGGCCACGACGGGGGTTCCCGACGTGTCGCCGGTGGGATAATAGACCACATTGGAGCCCTGACCGCGCAGGGGCAGCTTGTAGTAGTTCATGAGCTGGGCTGTCGACGTGGCCACGCAGCCCGTCAGACAGCGCGTGCCGTCGGAACCGACGGGACACCAGTCGTTGAACGGCGCATCCTGACCCCAGCGGGTGCTGACCAGCGGCCCGACAGCCTCGGGGAAGCCCAGCGAGGCCGGGGCTACGGCGGCGCGGCGCGAGGCTAAGGAGCGGTCGACGGCCTGGAGCCACCACTGCAAGGCGGGGTTTGTCTGCCCCACCCTGCCCTCGGTGCAGACACCCAGGACAGCCGGCTGGGCCTCGTCACGGCTGACGACGGCAAAGCCCGCCGCGTCGTTGCCGATGAGCACGACGTGCGACTGCTCAGCCAGCACCTTGACGGGCAGTCCTGTGCGGAGCGCACCGGCCGCGATGGCCTTCATTTCAGATACTCCACGGGGAGTGGCCCACAAGGAACCACCCCCCAGTGTAAACAGGACAGCAATTGCTATTGTCTTGACTTTCATTGCTATTTCAGTATAACGGTTTTTCCATTGACTATGTAGACGCCCTTACCGAGCGAGCTGCGCCCGCTGACCCGACGTCCGCTGAGGTCGTAGACGCGGTCGGCGCCGGGCACCGTGCTCCTGAGGTCGGTGATGCCCTGCGTGCCTTCGACGAAGTAGACGGGCAGCGACTCGTCGCCGTTGGCATAGACAGCCGTGATGCAGTAGCGGGCAGCGCGGCCATCGACGGCGAAGGGCTCGCCGAGGGTGACGTTCTGCAGCAGCTGCTCGTCGCCGTAGATGTTATAGCTGGCGGGCAGGGCCGACAGACGCTCGAAGGTGACGTCGTCGATAAAGAGGGCCAGGGCATTGTAGTCGCCTGAGACGTTGCGCACGGCGAAATACTTAGTGCCTTCCTCAAGCTCCAGTTCGTAGTCGATCCACTCCTGCGTGTACAGCGTGTCGGTGCCGAGCGACTCGAAGTCGTCCTTGCTGAGCCCGCCGTAGGACACGAGCAGTTCGATGACCTCCACCTGGTCGGGCGAGCCGCCGGAGGTCTGGCCGAGCGACACGTTCGAAGTGGACGGTGCTGCTGCATAGAAGATCACATCCTGGGCATTGCCGCTCAGCTCGGGCGAGATGAGCCAGGTGTCCTGACGGACGAAGTCGTCGAACGTGGCAGCCATCTTGTTGCCGGTGCGCGGCGTGATGGGCGTGTCGCCACCGTAGATGGTACCTTCGGAGCGGCCGCCGATGTTGCCGATGACCTGGTTCTGGTTGAGCACCATCCAGGCGCAGACGCTGCCCATATTCGGGAACGACACGCCCTCAAGCTGCGAGCCGTCGTAGTCGGGCAGATGGCCGGTGGGGCCCGAGGGGCCGTTCCACGTGCCGTCGCCGTCGAGGTTCCACATCGTCCAGTCGCCGAGCTTGCCTTCGCGAACATCCATCGTGATGCCGCCGAGGTCGAAGTCGGTGTACTCCTTGCCCTCGAACGAGTCGACGACCTTCTCGGCCACCTGCTCCGGGGCTTTCCACGTCAGGCTCAGTCCGGCGTCGGTCTTCTGCGAGAAGGCCTCCTCAGGCTGACGCACGACGGGGGCGGAAATCAGGATTTCCTCCTCCATCTCGTTGTCCTCGTCCACGAGGTCGTAGAGCCATGTCAGCTCGGCGCGGGCCGTGATGCGGTCGGAAGCCCCGAAGACGCTGGGACGGTAGTTATAGCTGAGCACGCGGCGCTCCAGCGAGCGGAGCGGTTCGCTGACGGTCTCGGTGAACACCTCCTCGTCATCGATGAGCAGGCTGACGCTGTAGCCCGTGGCGTCGCGCTCGCCGACATTGTGCACGACGACGTCGATGGCATCGCCGCTACCGGCCACGATGGTCTCGGGGGCCTCGATGTCGATGCTCAGGTTATAGGGCTGCGAATCGAGCACGTTGATGGCGTCGACGCGCATGACCTTGCCCTTGATCGAGGTGTTGGTCGTGGCATTGCTGCTCATGTAGAACTTCACGACGATGTAGTCCTCGTTGCGGAAGTCGCTCAGGTCGATGCTCTCAAGCGTCCAGTCGGCCTCGTCGCCGGTGATGTTCTGGTAGTTGATGCTCTTCAGGGTCGTCTCCTCGCGGTCGGGGGTCTGCACCTTCACGGCCAGCTGCAGGCGGGTCTTCGGGTCGGCCTTGTGGGCAAAGCGCAGCGTCGGGGTGTTGGCACCGGCGAGCGAGATCTTGCCCGTGTTCAGCGAGAGGATGTTGGAGCGGTCCTGCGGTGCCCATTCGAAGCTGCCGTTGTCCTTGTCGTAGCTGTCGGCCGAGAAGCCGTAGGTCACGTCGGGATTATTGTCCGTCTCGGCCCACATCATCTTGTTGCCCAGACGGCTGTTCGAGGCGCTCTGGATGAAGGGCAGGGCATACGGCTGACCGATGACCATGCCGTAGGTGGCGCCGGTGTGGTTCTCGTCGGCACCCACCTCGTTGAAAGCCAGGACGGCATAGCTGACCACCGTCTGGTCGCCCTCATAGGTGTTGACGGGCAGGTCCAGATGGTCGGTGCCCACGGCGATGTCGAGAATCTGGTCGGCCGTCATCATGCCCGATTCGAGCTCATACTCCACGCGGTAGACCGCATAGGCCACGGCTGCGGGATCCACGTAGGCACCGTTCAGGCCGGTGGTGCCCACCTGTGCCCATTTCACGGTGATGTGGTCGTCGTTGTCCTCCAGTCCGACGCTGGTGAAGTCGAACGCCGGGACGTCGATGCCGACGTAGCCGGTCACCTCGTCGATGGCGCCGTCGCTGACCTCGTTGGTGGCCACCACGGCGTAGCTGTTATAGCCATTCTCGGGGGCCGTGTCGGTGAAGCTGAGCTGTTCGCCGGGCGTGGGGTTCTCAAAGGTGTGGAGCACCTTGTTCTTGCGCATCACACGCACCTTGGTAAGGCTGCTGAGGTTGGCGCCGCCCTTGGTCTTCGTGGGGGCGTTGAAGGTGACGGTGGCCTGCAGGGCGCCCTTCTCGGCGGGCGTCATCTTCAGGTTGCCGACCTTGGCGGGCGAATTGGCCGTCGTGGCCTCGACGAGCTGGACGGCATCGAGGATGAAGTCGGTCTTGCGCTGGTCGCTCAGGGCGTGGAAGGCGATGTTGTAGTTGCCGTCTTCGGGCACGGTGAACGTCTTGACGATCGTGTTGAACGCCGTATTGTTCTTATACTCCATCAGGGGCACCAGCACGGTGGTCATGGCCTCGGGGGTGGTGCCCTTGCCGATGGTCACCTCGATCTTGTTCACGCACTGGGCGTCGCTGCCGTAGCAGCCTTCCAGGAAGCTGAGCTCATAGGTCTTGCCGGCCTGAAGGGCAAAGGTGGGCGTGAAGAACCAGTCGTCGGCGGCCACGTTGCTCCAGTGGGTCACGGCGTTGTAGGAATAGATGGCCCAGGTGGTCTGGCTGGTGATGTTGGTGCGCCATGACACGCCGTCGCCGTTGGCGTCCACCACGGTGTAGTTGTCCAGGAAGTCATTGCGCGTCAGGAAGTCCTCGTAGTAGGGGGCCACGTAGGGCGTGCCCACGGCCACGGCGTTGGTCGTGGCCTCGCTGCCCGTCTTGGTGCCGTTGCCGGCGGTGATGCCGTAGCTCACGCGGCGCCAGTCGCCCAGGGGCACCTGGTCGGTGAGGCTGGTGGCCGTGATGTCGGCGGCCACGACGGTGCCGTCAGGATAGCGGGTGACGGTGTAGGTCAGGTTGCCGGCATAGCCGCCGTTGACGCCCTGCGTGGGCTGCCAGCTGACGGTGGCCACGTCGCCGCTGACCAGCAGCGTGGGCTCCTGCGGCTGTCCGGGCTCGTCCATGCCGACGAAGACGGAGAGGTTGGCCTGGGCGCTGCGGCCCACGGTGTTCTCGGCATAGACCTCCACGAAATGGAGGCCCTCGGCCAGGGTCTTCTCCACGCTGACGGCGGTGCCGGCGGCGGCGGTGCCGGCGGTGCCCTCATCGCCGTCGATGCGGACGACGTAGCCCAGCTCGCCCGTGAGCGGCTGACCGTTGTAGGTCGTCGTGGGCATGGTGAAGCTGAGTGTGCCGGTGGTGGCCGTCTGCTGGAACTGCGCCTGCAGGCCGCTGACGACGGCGGGGGCACCATCGTCGGCCATCGTGTCGGGCACGGTCAGACAGTGGATCAGCGTGTACTTCGGGAAGTCATGGATCTTCGTGGCCTCAGCGGTGGTGAGGTCGACGGCATAGAGGGCCGACGAACCGTCGGGGAACGTGGGTGCCCAGTAGAGCACGTTGTCGCGGACGCCGCACTCGGCACTCTGGTAGAAATAGCGGTCGTCCTCGTCGCGGACGGAGAGGCCGGTGTTGCCGATGACGCGGTCGGTGCCGTCCTCAAGACTGATCTCGTAGAGGATGCCGTCCATGTCGACGCCGAAGAGGCGTCCCTCGCTGTTCATGCCCAGGCCGGGATAGTCGCGCTGGGCCGGGCCGATGCGGTGGATCTCGCGGGTGGAGTAGTTCACCCAGGCGATGTCGTAGGTGTAATAATCGTCGCGCAGGAACGTGCCGTAGACGCGGTGGGTCGTGGGATCGACGGCCACCTCCTGCGAAATGAGATAATAGCTGTCCGAGATATTGACGCTCTGGTAGAGCTGCCAGTTGTTCGACGGATCGAAGATCTGGTCGCGGGCGATGACCAGGCCCTCGTCCACCCAGTCGAGGTCGCCCACGATGGTGTGGAGCTTGCCGTCGACGAGGGCGCCGTTGAAGCGGGCCGTCATGTTGTGGGTGAGATCCTCAGCCAGCAGGCGCACGCTGCCGTCGCCGCCGGTGCAGTAGTGCACACCGTAGGGATAGCCCAGCAGGACGCCCTGGGGCATGATGAACCAGAACTCCTGATTGCGGGCAGGCCCCGTGTAGGCTGTGCGGGCCGGGCCGACGAGGCGTGCCCGGCGGGCAGCCTGTTCGGCCTCGACGGCCTGTTCGGGCGTCAGTCCTTTTTCCTTGATCACCTTGGGGTTCACCCGGTTGATGTGGTCGATGAGGCGAGCTTCGCCGTTGAGCAGCTGTGCCGAGGCCGTGGTGTACAGGGCCAGGAGCGCCAGACTGAGAAGAAATGTTTTCCTGATATTCATGTCCGTGAATGATTTAGTTATTCAAGTTTCGCATGTTCATTTACTATTTGACTATGTACTATTTACGATTGATTTACTATTTGATTATTTGGTAATTTTGCTCACCCGGATGGTGCGCTGGTCAATCATCAAATCGTTAAATCGTAAATAAATCGTAAATCGTAAATCGTCAAATCGTAAATACATAGAGTCATGCGAAACTTGAATTAAGTTAGTGATTTGGTTTATTGAGTGATACGGTCGTCAGACTTGGTGACCACGTGCTTGCGCACCTGACCGTCGGCCCGGCGCTCGATGAGCAGGCCGCGGGCAGCATGGCCGGCGCGGCGGCCCTGCAGGTCGTAGGACGTCGCGGGACGGGCATGGGCGGCCGTGGTCTGCGCCTCGACAATGCCTTCGGTGGCGGGCTCGATGATGAGCCGGCCGTTGACGAACTCCACGTCGGGATCGGTGATCGTGCCGGCCTCGACGAAGATGGTGTAGACGCCTGCGGGCGACGACTCCGTGGCATCGGTGTAGAGGTAGGGCGTGCCGGTGATGGGGTCGCCGGCGATGCTGTAGCCGAAGTCGGGGTTGGGCTGTCCCTCGGTGCGGACGGCATTGTTGGCCTTCACCGTGGTGCCGAACTCCTCGATGGAGAGGAAGTCCTTCCACTGGGCGCGGCGGGCGTAGGTGGTCTTCAGGCCGCTGGGCACGTAGAGCGTGCACACCTGCTTGTCGATGCCGTCGAAGATGTCGTAGCCGGAGAGGCTGATGACGCTCTTCGAGCGCACCTTGAGCGTCTCAAGCCAGTAGCAGTCGCGGAAGGTCTCGGTGCTCAGGGACGTCACCGTGGCGGGCAGCTCGATGCGCGTCAGCAGCACGCAGCCGCTGAAGGCGTAGGGATGGATGCCGGCGACCGATGACGGCACGACGAGCTCGCCCTCGGCCGTCGGCAGGACGCTGATGAGCTCGGTCTTGGCAGCATTAAAGACCATCTGGCCGTCCACGACGAAGTCGGCATCGGGGGCCGCCGTGAGCGCAATGCTCTCCAGATAGCGCAGGTCGCCCAGGGCGCCGTCGCCGATGTGGCGCAGTCCGGCGGCGGGCAGCAGCAGCGACTTCAGCTCGGCGCAGCCGTAGAGGGCACGCTCGGGCAGGACGTCGAACGCAGCCTGCGAGAGGTCGAGCGTGCTGATGCGGTGGGCCGTGACGGCCGTGCGCAGGTCGCTGAAGTCGGCCTCGTTCATGGGGCCGCTGATGGTCAGCGCGCAGCGTTCGGTGAGCGTCGTGGCGGCCAGCTGCTCTCCGAGCATGCCGGCCTGGCTGAGCTGCACGTGGGCCTCAAGCTGGTCGTAGTGGGTGGGCTGCAGGCCGATGATCATGTCCTGACGCTCGGAGAAGGCCGTGCCGCCGGGGTTCAGCAGGTTGATGTTGTAGTAGCCCTCGTCGTCGCCGTTCCAGCCCCAGTTGACGTAGACCAGTCCATTGCGGTCGTAGCCGTTGAGGATGAACGAATGGCCGCCGGAGAAGGCCTGACCGCCGTAGATGACGGGATGGCCGGTGCTGATTTCGCCGAAGACCATGTCGAGCCAGGCCTCGTCGTCGTAGCTGTCGCGATAGACCACCTGGGCCTCGGGCTGCAGCAGATGGGTGCGGAAGCCCTCGACGGCGGCGGCGGCCGTGGTGGCACTGCCGTTGACGTCCTCGCAGCCGAAGCGCATGTCGGCGGCGACGCTCATGTGGACCAGCAGCGTCGAGATGGCTTCAGCCTGCTCGTCGGTGTAGGGGTCGGTCTTGAAGTTGGCCACGTCCAGGAGGTCCCAGCGGAAGGTCACCTGGCTGAAGTCGACGGTGACGCTCTGGCCCGTCTCGTCCTGATAGGGATAGTAGGCCGTGCGGGTGCCCACGCCGTGGTCGGGCGTCGTGTAGTAGTTGAGCACCTGCGCCATCGACGTGGCCACGCAGCCCACGGCCGTGCGCTCCTGCTTCAGCGTGTCGTAGGGGCACAGGCGGTTGTAGGGATCCTGCTGGCCCCAGTGGGTCGTCAGCATGGGGGCCACGCTGATGGGGAAGCGCTTCGGGTTGGGGCGCAGCGAGTTGTAGTCGGGCACGCGGGCGGCACGGCCCTGACTGCGGGCCAGGGCCTCGTCGACGGCCTGCAGCCACCACTCGAAGGCGGGGTTGCTGCCCTCGGACGAGCGCGACGCCGAGACGCCGAGCAGCTGGCGACCGTCGGCTGAGACGACGGCAAAACCGCCGCCGTCGGCACGGCCCAGGAGCGAGCAGTGGGGCAGCGCCCGCAGCTCTTTCACCTCTGTTTCGGCGACGGCTGTCGGCTGCATGGCGCTCATGGCTGCGCGGGCCGTGGCCTTCATCCGGGGCAGGTCGCGCATCTGGGCCGCAGCCGTCAAGGTCAGGCCGAGGCCGACAGAAAACATAAATATCCGTTTAATATTCATAACCAAAACTTTTAGTTAGCTTTTTGCCGACAAAGTTACATATTTTTTCTGAATCCGCAAAATAATAGGCTCAGAAAGTTTGGGGCACATGGAGGGCCGGACAAAACTATTTCACCGACGGTGAATACTATTTCACCGTCGGTAAATACTATTTCAACGTCGGTAAATACTATTTCAGCGTCGGTGAAATAATTTTCAGGCACGGAACGCGGACAGAAAAAAGCGGCAACTTCTCTGACCGAAAAGTGCCGCTTCGATGTTTAGATTGCTATATCCGAGGGATATGCAATAATCTATGAAATTACTTCACGATGACCTTCTTGCCGTTCTGGATGTAGATGCCCTTCTGAGGAGCAGCCACACGCACACCGTTGAGATTGTAGAGCTGGCCGTTCTCCATGACCTTCTTCACATCCTTCAGGCCGGTGCTCAGGGCGTTCTGGCCGTCAATGGAAACGGGGATGATGGTCAGGGCCGTAGTGCCAAAGTACGACTCAAAGCTGCGGTCGAGGCGGATGAGACCCGTAACGGTGACGTCGGTGTCGTCCTCAATCTCCTGATTCTCGTCGAGGACGAAGAAAAGGTTGCTGATGAAGAGGGGCTCCTCGCTCTCGTCAACGATGGCGGGATTCTCGATGAGGTCGTACATGGCAAATTCCTCAGCGAAATAG
>JAFTGI010000225.1 GCA_017458195.1 Prevotella sp. | reverse complement strand
GGACTCTTCGCCTCGTCGGTATGGGATGCCGCCACGGGCGAGGTTGTCGTGAAGGTGGTCAACACCTCGAAGCAGCCCCAGACGGTGCAGCTGAACCTGCTCGGCATGAAGAATGCCGGCGAGGTGAAGACGCTCACGCTGGCCACCAACGGCTCGCTCGACGATGAGAACACCCTCGATCAGCCCGAGAAGATCATTCCGCGTCCTGGTAAGGCCCAGACCGTGGCCGACAAGAAGGCCGTCGTGCTCACCGACGAGCTGCCCGCCATGGCCTTCCGCCTCTACAGAATCAAGAAGTAACGCCTTTTCCAAGCCGTGCCTTGCGGCAAAGTCTCTGGGGCCGCTTTTTGCTCTGATTCTCTTGGGAATCGAAGCAAGGAGCGGTTCCATTGTTTTTGGGGGAGTGGTTTTCTGAGATAGGGTGTCCAATATGTTGTACTACAATAGATGCCGAAATGATATTACCGCCCCCACCCCTGCCCCTCCCTTTGAGGGGAGGGGAGTGCCATGCGGAGTTCCTGCGACGGACAAGGCGGTAGTCATTCCCCTCCCCTCGAGGGGAGGGGCAGGGGTGGGGTCTGTAACTATTAGCTATGGTACATCAAATTAGTCGCCCTGTTTCTGAAATTTTGTTAATGCAGTTCCGAAAAAGAACACTTCAACCCCCTCTAAATTTTGAAAATTTTGCGCGAGAAACTTTTTGACCGAAAAAACGCGAGTTTTAAGAGGTTTTGCTAAGTAGTTGGAATAGAGATGTTTATGTTTGTTTTTTGCGAAAAAAGGCAACGGACGGCTGAAAAAAGTCAACGCCAAATTTTCAAAAGGCGTTGACTTTTGAAAATTTGGCGTGCTTACAGAAGGGGGTGTCGAGGCAAAAAAATGCCTAAAAATCGCCCAAATTTTGCACAGAATGGGTGCTGATGTGCAAAAACCGGCCTGCTTTTCTCCTCGCCATCGCGGCGAAACAGCTCTTAGAGGGTTGGAAAAGGGCGATTTTCGAGTCAGAATCACTCTTCATGACGAACTTTTCCTTGTGGTGATTTTGAACATTGTTTTTATGAGGGCTTTACATTCATTCAGTTTCTTTAACGTCTTTCCTTCGGGAAGAAGTTCTGTTTATTCAGAGCTGTGAGTAGCTACCTGGGAAATGGTGATGAACGAAATCCCACAAGATGGACTAAGGAGCGATGGTTTCGAGCATGTAGATGGCGTCGAGGCTCCACAGGGCAGCGTCGTTGGTGCTCAGTCCGTGCCACTCGTCGATGGGGGCGGGGACGTCGGGCGGGGTGATGCGGTCTATACGGAACTGCGGCGCTGCCTCGTGCTCGATGCGCCCCCACAGGTCGGTCCAGGCCTCGGCGGCCAGTTGTGGCGAGCGCAGCTGCCAGGCGCTGTAGGCCTGCAGACGGCGAACGGGGAAGCGGTTCTGGGCCATCTGCTTGTAGCGCCAGGCGTAGTCGAGCCATGTGCTCCTGAAGTTGTTGAGGGTTGAGCGTTGATGGTTGAGTGACTGCGCGTTGCTTGGCAACAGGCAGCCGTTGCTCAGCAATTCGTTCATCACCTCGAAGCCGCCCATGATGGTGGCCAGGTGGTTGGCATGCGTCACGCCGTCGGGGCCGTCGTAGCTGATGACGCCCGTGGCGGGGTCGTAGCCCAGCGCCTGGTTGCCGTGGAAGAGGCCGTTCTTCATCTGCGACACGCTCTTCATGCCCGTCAGAATCTTATCGCGGTAATGGGCGTTGCCCGTGCGCTCCCATTCTGTCATCCAGTTGCCGGCATAGGCCAGCCAGTCGGGGCCGAAGCGCAGCCGGGCGGGAGCGTTGCAGGGATATTTCTCGCGTGGCTCGGCCAGTCGCATGGGGTCGAGGTCATAGAGCAGCTTGTCGGCGTCGGTCTGTGCGTGCATCAGGTCGCCCGTGCGCTCGTCACCGCCCGTTAGGTAGTAGTAGAAGCGGAGGAACGCCGACTGCGAGATGCGTGCCTCCTTGGCGCCGCAGCCCCAGTGGCTGACGTTGTGGCGCGAGCCCAGCGGAGCCAGCGGCCCCACGTGGTAGGTGTCCACCTCGGCGTTGTGGCGTGTCATCGCCTCGGCCATGCGCCACACGTCGGTGCGGCCCGTGCGCAGGAACGAGTACCAGAGCCACATGGGCGTGGCCAGCTCGGTGTTGTCCCAGGCATAGCCGCCCACGTCGTAGCGCCAGGAGTGGCGCTCAGGGTCGTAGGCGTGCATGAAGTCGCCGTAGTTCCAGAAGCCGTACCACTTGTGCTGCTCTACGGCATCGCGGTAGAAGTCGAGGTACTGGGCAAGGCGCTGCTCGGCCTTTCCCGTGCCGGGCAGGCTCCAGATGCCAAAGGCGCGCTTCTGGTGCAGGTATTCGGGGGTGGGCAGCACGCGTGGGTCGTCGTAGAGCAGTTGCGCCTGCACGCTGATGAGCTGCTGGCCGGGGTAGCTGGGCTGTGGCTCCAGCCATAGGGTGGTGGTGCGGCCGATGCCGTAGGGCGTGGAGAGTCCTTCCTGCACGTCCTCGTAGCTGGCCTGCAGGTCGTGGGCGATGGTGTCGTAGTGGCACAGGTTCATCGGCTCGGCCTCGGGGCTCCATAGGTACATGGTCAGCTGCGCCTCGCTGCTGCGGGCGTGGTCAATCTGGATGGTGGAGGGATAGGACTGCCAGAAGTCCTGCATGTAGACGCCGAAGCCGCCCTCCGTGTCGCCCACGAAGACATAGCCCGGCGCACGCTGGCCGGTGAACGTGCCTATCCAGGGCGATTGCGAGGTGGCTCGCTTGCGAATAGAAAAGCTGTTGTCGGTGAGCTGCGACAGGCGATAGCTGTCCCAGGCCGCCCAGTGGTCGATGAGGCGCCGGTCGCCAGGGGCCATGCTGCTGTAGGCAGGGATGCGCCGTCCGTCGCGCTGCAGCTGCTGCGCCTGGCGGTTGGTCAGCGTGCGCCGTCCGTCGAGGGGCTGCACGGACTCTGCCCAGACGCCGCAGGCGCTCCCTTTCTGGGGGAGGCTGGTGGCGAAGGCCACGTGGCGGTTGTAGGGCTCCAGCCGCATGGGCACGTTGAAGCGGATGCCGAGCGAGGTGATGAAGTCGCGCTGCTCGTCGCCGTCGTAGAGGAAGGTATGGACCAGCTTGATTTGCCGGCAGCGATTGAAGATGTAGAGGCGGACGGTGAACGGCAGCCACTGCTCGTGCTTGCCGCTGATGCGCACCACGGTGAGCTCGTTGCCGCTGTGCTCCAGCCTGACGTCGTCGATGATGCCAGTGAACGTCCTGTCGCTGGTGGTGGCCACGAGCTGGGCACTGCCAGCCACGCGGTGGCCTCGCATGATGATGCTGTCGATGATGCACGAGCCGCGCTTGGGGATGTAGGTGAAGATGCCGCTGCTGCCCACGATGTACTCGTCTTCCGTCTCCCTGACGAAGGGGCTGGCCTTCGGCTTCTTCTCGGCCAGGACGACGCGCAGCTCCTTTCCCGTCCTTGACACGGCCGACATGCCGGCCCACTTCACCGAGCCATCGGGCCATCGGGCGGTCACCCAGGCTTCTGACGGCGTGTTCCCCGTCAGCGCCAGCCGGTCGACGTCCTTCAGCTCGCCGGGGGCAAAGGGAATGCCGAAGATGAGCGCCGTGACGTAGGGCGAGATGGTGTCGGTGCCTATCCAGTGCAGGGGGATACCCGTGGTCTGCAGCGATGACTGCTCGACGGGGTAGCTGCGGAAGTTGGTGATGCGGGTGTGGGAGAGCGTGGTGCGGAAGCCGAACCAGCCTTCGCGGAGCGGCTCCGGGTCGAGGTAGCTGACGATGGGCTCGCCGTCGACCCACATCAGCGTGCGCCCTCCGGCGGTCTGCAGCTTCACGTGATACCAGTGGTTGGGTTGCAGCAGGTGGGCCGCATCGGTATATTCCGTCAGAATGGCCGGGCGCTTGCTCTCGTCGGTGATGCCGGCCTCGTCGCCGGTGTAGCGGCGGAAGCGTGTGGTGCTGTTGTGGTTGCCGCCGTAGCCTAAGTAGTACGTCTGTAGCGAGTAGCAGCGGGCGAAGATGCCGCTGCGCCAGCTGCTGCGCTTCCAGATGTCCTTAGCAGCGGGGTCGCTGGCCAGCCAGAAGCAGTTCATGTCGCTCAGCCGGTCGGTCGCAGCAGGGGTGGGGGCCAGCACCACCTGCACGTCGTACTCAACGGCGCAGTCGGCCCGCAGCTTCTCCTTGCGCCAGAGCGTCAGCCCCTTGGGGGCGACGATGTCGCAGGTGTCGCCGATGAACGTCACGCGGTAGTCGGGCGACTCCGACTCCACCTGCCAGTATCTGCTGAACTGGCGGGCGTCGAGTGCCGACTGGGCTGCTCCCTTCGCATAAGGCAGGAGGGCAGCAACTATCAATAGCAGAAGGTGGCGCATTTAGAATCTCGTAGACCCGTCGACGTTGAAGATGGGCTGGTTGGTGTTGATTTCCTCGGGATAGAACTGCACGGCAGAGTCGTTCATCTTCGGGTGCTGCTGGCGGAGCAGCTTCAGCATCTCGGCGCCGGCCCAGATGACGGGGCCGTAGCCGTGGGCAGCCATCACGTGGGTGGGGCGGTAGGCGTAGAAGGCGGGGTCGAAGCCCATGCCCGTGCCCACGCAGACGCCCTCCACCTGGCCTTTGGCGTTGACGGCGCTCTCCACGGCGTGCCAGGCCAGCTGTGCCACGGGGCCGAAGGCCAGCGCATCAATCCATCCCTGGTTGATGGCATGGGCCAGGCAGTAGGCATAGATGGCGGTGCACGATGTCTCCTCGTAGGTCTCAGGCCGGTCGAGCAGCTGGTGCCAGAAGCCGTTCGTGCCCTGTCGCTGAGCCAGTCCGCACACGTGGGCCCGCAGCAGCTCCATGATTTGCTCGCGCTGGGCGTGGTTGGCGGGCAGCGCGTCGAGCACCTCGCACATCGTCAGGATGGCCCAGCCGTTGGCGCGCCCCCAGAAGAAGGCGGGATGGGGCCACATGGCCTCCACCCATCCGTGGCGGAACAGCCCTGCCTCGGGTACGAACATGCGGCTGGCGAAGCTGAGCACCAGCGCGGCGGCCTCGTCGTAGTAGTGCGTGTCGCCCGTCAGGCGGCCCATCTGCGCCACCGTGGGGATGCCCATGAACATGTCGTCGAGCCACACCGTGTTATATTGCGGACGCGTGCGTGCAAATGTGCCGTCGCTGAGGCGGTACTCCTTATTAATAATAAAGGAGGCGTAGCTGTCGATGAGCGGTCGCAGTTGCAGTGAGGGGTCGGCCAGCTCGGTCTTGATCATCGACGAGCAGATGGCCCCGGCATCGTCGAGGGCATGCGGGTCGATGACGCGGCGTATGTTCCCGTCGATTCGCTTGTCGTCCTGATAGATTTGGCGGAAGCGGGGTGCGATGTCGCGCAGCAGGCGGAAGCGGTCGTAGAGGTAGGCGCGGTAGGCCGTGTCGCCGGTGGCCTCGTAGGCGGCCAGCACGGCGCTGTAGGTCACGCCCCACTCGTAGCTCGTCAGGCGGAAGTCGCCCTGCTCCAGCTTGGTGTCAGCCGTGATGTCGGCCATGTTGGTGACGGCTTTCTTCGTCTTGCCGTCGACGAGCCGTGCGGGCGTCACGGCGGCGATGTAGCGGAGCACGCGGTCCATCGTGGCCTTCACCTCCTGCGGGGTGGAGATGCCGTAGCCCAGCCGGTAGTCGGGCTTCATCAGGTGCAGCGGCGTGTTCGAGTCGTTCACTTGCGCGGTGCAGAAGACCACGGCGCAGAGCAAAAGGGAAAGGATAATAGCTGTTCGTTTCATAGTCTTTAAGTAGTAGTGTTTTTGTCATTTCTTGTTGAAAGTGAGCAGCAGCTTGCCCACGAAGACGGCGTGCTTGCCGTTCTGGTCAACGGGTATGGGGCGGCCGTCGGCGTTGTTCTCGTATTGCAGCTCGTCGAAGTAGGTGTGGGTGTGGCCACCGAGCACGAGGTCTACGCCACGGGTCTGCTCGATGAAGCGGTTGTCGGGATACTCGCTGACCTGCCAGCCGAGGTGGCTCAGGCAGATGACGTAGTCGCACTTCTTCTGGTTGCGCAGGATGTCCACCATCTGGTTGGTCACCTCCACGGGGTCGAGGAAGCGCAGCGGGCCATAGTTCTTGGTGAAGACGAGGCCTTCGAGCGGGGGACAGAGGGCGAAGACGCCAATCTTCACGCCGCGGCGCTTGAGCACGACGTAGGGCTTGACGAGGTCCTTCAGCTCGGTGTCGGCGAAGTCGTAGTTAGAGCAGACGATGGGGAACTGGGCCATCTTGAACAGGCGAATCATGTTGTCGAGGCCGAAGTCGAACTCGTGGTTGCCGATGGTCACGGCGTCGTATTTCATCTGGTTCATCAGCCCTATCTCCACGTCGCCCTCGAACATCGAGTAGAAGGCGGAGCCCTGCGAGAAGTCGCCGCTGTCGAAGAGAAGCAGCTGCGGGTCTTTCTGCCGTTCTTCGTTGAGCATGGCGATGCGGCGGAGGTAGCCGCCGCGGTCGGCCAGCATGGTGTCGGCCAGGTTGCGGCCCAGCGGCAGGATGGTGGAGTGGGTGTCGTTGGTGTGCAGGATGGTGAGCTGCGTCTGCGCTCCTGCGGGGCTAAATGATAAATGATAAATGATAAAT
>JAFTGI010000224.1 GCA_017458195.1 Prevotella sp. | reverse complement strand
TTCACCTCGATCGTCTCCCAAGGATCTTCCTTGAGCTGCTTGATACCAAGGCTCATCTTGCGCTCGTCGCGGTCGAGGGTCAGGATGACGGCCTCCACCTCGTCGCCCACCTTCAGGAAGTCCTGAGCTGAACGCAGGTGCTGGCTCCACGACATCTCGCTGACGTGAATCAGACCCTCAACGCCGGGCTGCACTTCGACGAATGCGCCGTAGTCGGCGATGACGACAACCTTGCCGTTGATGTGGTCGCCCACCTTGAGATCCTGATCCAGAGCATCCCAGGGGTGCGGGGTCAGCTGCTTCAGACCGAGGGCGATGCGCTTCTTCTCCTCGTCGAAGTCGAGGATGACGACGTTGATCTTCTGGTCGAGCTCGACAACCTTCTTCGGATCGTCGACGCGGCCCCATGAAAGGTCGGTGATATGGATGAGTCCGTCCACACCGCCCAGGTCGACGAACACGCCATAGGAGGTGATGTTCTTGACCGTGCCTTCCAGAATCTGACCCTTCTCCAGACGCGAGATGATCTCCTGCTTCTGGGCCTCGAGCTCCTGCTCGATGAGAGCCTTGTGAGAGACGACGACGTTGCGGAACTCCTGGTTGATCTTCACCACCTTGAACTCCATCGTCTTACCCACGAACTGGTCGTAGTCGCGTATGGGATGAACGTCGATCTGTGAGCCGGGCAGGAAGGCCTCGATGCCGAACACGTCGACGATCATACCGCCCTTCGTGCGGCACTTGATGAAGCCCTGGATGACCTGCTGCTCCTCGAGAGCGGCATTCACGCGGTCCCAAGCCTTCGAGAGGCGGGCCTTCTTGTGCGAGAGGATGAGCTTGCCGCTGCGGTCCTCGACGCTCTCCACGTAGACTTCCACCACGTCGCCTTCCTTCAGCTCGGGGTTGTAGCGGAACTCGGCAGCGGGGATGATGCCGTCGCTCTTGTAGCCGATGTTGACCACGACTTCCTTCTTGTCGACAGAGATGACCTTGCCGTCGACAACCTGGTGGTCGGCCACCTTGTTCAGCGTTTCGTCGTAGGCCTTGTCAAGTTCTTCCTTGCTCACGTTGGCCACGGTGCCGTTTTCGAATTCGTCCCAGTTGAAGTCCTCGAGCGGCTTGACGTTCTTTGTTAATTCTGACATAATTGTTTAATTCTTTTGCCCTTACAAAGGGCATTGAGCCTGAACAGGCGCTGACATCAGGACTCGGTTTAAATTGTTAATAATCTCGGGGAGCCGGCGCCTGTTCCGCCTCCCTGCCCCAGGGTAGGGGCGCAAATCGGGCGCAAAATTACTAAAATTCTTTGAGAATGAAGTAATTATGCGCCCGAAATCTCTCGCGTTTTAATCTTTTTTAGCTAATCCGCCAATGATGTCACCTGACGACCTTGCGGCCCGCCTTGATGTAGATGCCGTGGCTGGGCTCGCGCTCCAGGCGCTGACCGCTGAGGGTGTAGACCGCGTCGGCGGCCGGACGGGGGGCGGCGACCTTTGGATGGCTGACGGCCAGCTGCTCGTCGTCGACGTGGAAGACGTAGGTCGTGAAGCTGCGGGCGGGCACGCTGAAGGTGAAGTCGCGGCCAGGAGTGATGTCGAGGTCAGACTCGGCACAGATGTTGCCGTCGGTCGATTGGATGCGATGGGCACGGTCAACGTTGTAGGGGAGGGTGACGTGCAGGTTGAAGTCGCGCGAGAGCGTGTCGATGGCGTTGACGATGAGCGAGTCGCCCTTCAGGAAGGCCGACATCTCGAAGCGCTGGTTGACGCCTGGCGTGGTGGGGGAGTTGTTGAGCGACGAGGTGTGGACGAGCCTCGTGGCACCTTTCAGCTGGCGTGCGAACTGACCCATCAGCCGGCCGCGGTCGAGCACCTTGCCGCGGTCGTTGCCGGGGCTGAGGCAGGTGGCCTGGTCGTAGAGGGTGCCGTCGCCGATGAAGGCGTATTCCTTGGCCAGATACCAATATATATAAGCGGTGGCGCCGTTGATGAGACATTCGTTGACGTCCTCGCAGAAGTCGAGCTGCTCCTGCCATGTGGGCAGGTCGCGGATGCCGCCGTTGTCGCCGCGCGGATTGATGAGGTGCTCGGTCATCCAGACCTCCTTGCCCGCAGCGTAGCCGGCTGACGTGGCGAGATTCTTCTTGCGTCCATAGTCGCCATAGACGTGGCCTCCGATGAGGTCGATATACTGGGCCGTCTCGGGATCCTCCATCAGCAGCCGGTAGTATTCGGGGTTGAAGCCGAGGGGCTCGCCGCCCAGTAGGCGCACGCCGAACTTGTCCTTGTTGAGCCGCTTGGCGTATTGCTTCACCAGGTCGTGCATCTCCTGAGGCGTATATTCGCAGCCGTTGTAGCTGACCCACCAGTCGGGCTCGTTCTGCAAGGCCACCACGTCGACGCTGGCATCATTGGCCTGCATGTAGGTCAGGAACGTGTTGAACCATGTGAACAGGCTGCCCCAGCTCGACTCCTTCAGCTTGCCGTGGACGCCGTCGTCCTTGCCGCCGCTGGCTGAGTTGTTGGTCTTGTAGGCAGCGGGTGGCGACCATGGCGTGGCGAGAATCAGTGCGCCGTGGCTCTTGGCTTCGCGCACGGCGGGCAGGTAGCCGTGCCAGTCGTAGGGCGTGTCCCACCCGATGTCAGCCTTGGTGATGTCGCCTTTCATGTTGGCCGACATCTCCATGCGCAGGATGTTGAGGCCGATAGGCGAGTCGGGCTCGAAGGCCGTGCGGATGATGTCGACATCCTGGATGGGCCGCATGAGTGCCTCCATCGCAGCGGCTCCAAATCCGGTGATGGTCTGCTTCTGCTCCGTGGTCACGTTGAGGTTGATGGTCGTCTGAGCTTCAGCTGCGCTGAGAGACGCCGTTGCAACGATCAACGAAAGAAAGAATCTTCTCATATTCATAGTTTTCATTATTTGTTTATTTCGGTTGCAAAATTACGAAGAATTGTCGTTTGGCGTGTTAAGATTTGTGTCTATTGCTTTTCAAAATGTCTCATTAAGTATTTTTGGGACATATTTATTTGGCTCATTTCGCATAATTTATTAATTTTGCGCAAAAGAAAAACGAATAGGCATGAAAAGACTAACGACACATTTCGCTGCCCTTTGCCTGGTGTTCGTCGCTTCCGTTTCGGGTGCGATGGCAGCCGACCCGTTTGTCGGTTTCGCTGAGGGCGACTGGCTGCTCAACGATGGTGGCCGTGTGAAAATCTATGTCAGCGACGGTGAGCAGCGCGGCGTGGCGCTGGCCGTTGATAATCTTTGTCAGGACTTGAAGCGCGTCTGCGGAGCCGAGGCTGTGCGGACGAATGACCCGAAGGAGGCTTCGGTAGTCGTCGGCACGATTGGCGTGCTCAGCGACTACTCGGACCGGCTGAAGGGCAAGCATGAGATGTATATCATCGATGCCCGGCAGGGGCAAATTTTCATTGCCGGCAGCGACCGTCGCGGAGCCATCTATGGCGTCTATGAACTGAGCCGTCAGATAGGGGTCTCGCCTTGGTACGACTGGGCCGACGTCCCTATTGAGCATCATGACCATATTTATATTAAGAACGGAAGCTACACCGACGGTGAGCCCGCTGTCCGTTGGCGCGGACTGTTCCTGAACGACGAGGCGCCGTGCCTGTCGTCGTGGGTGAAGAACACCTTCGGCACCAACTACGGTGACCACCGCTTCTATGCCCGCGTCTTTGAGCTCATCCTGCGACTGAAGGGCAACATGCTCTGGCCGGCCATGTGGATGTGGGCCTTCTATGCCGACGACCCGTTGAACTCGAAGACGGCCGACGAGATGGGCATCATCATTGGCACCAGCCATCACGAGCCCATGGCACGCAACCATCAGGAGTATGCGCGCCATCGTTCGGAGTGGGGCCCATGGAACTACCAGACCAACCAGAAACAGCTCGACCGCTTCTTCCGCGAGGGCATCGAGCGCATGAAGGGCACCGACGACATCGTGACCATCGGCATGCGCGGCGACGGCGACGAAGCCATGAGCGCCGAGGCCGACACGAAGCTGCTGGAGCGCATCGTCGGCAATCAGCGCGCCATCATCAAGAAGGTGACCGGCCGGCCCGCCAAGGAGACTCCACAGGTGTGGGCCCTCTACAAGGAGGTGCAGGACTACTACGACATGGGTATGCGCGTGCCTGACGACGTCACTATCCTATTGTGCGACGACAACTGGGGCAACATCCGCCGTGTGCCAAATGCGCAGGAGCGCCGTCACAAGGGCGGCTGGGGCCTCTATTACCACGTGGACTACGTCGGGGCGCCGCGCAACACGAAGTGGCTGAACGTCACACAGACGCAACAGATGTTTGAACAGCTCTCGCTGGCCTACGACTTCGGCATCGACCGCATGTGGATCCTCAACGTGGGCGACCTGAAGCCGATGGAGTATCCCATCCAGCTGTTCATGGACATGGCATGGAATCCCAAGGAGTTCGGGCAGCAGAACATCGTCGACCATACGCGCCGGTTCTTCGGTCAGGTGCTTGACGAGCCGCTTGCCAACGAGGCTGCCGACATCTTTAACACGAATTGCAAATATGCTGCGCGCGTCACGGCCGAGATGCTTGACGCCAAGACCTATAACGTCGCTACGGGCGAATGGCGCCGCGTGGCCGACGACTATCAGCGGCTGGAGGCTCGCGCCCTGAGGCTCTATCTGGAGATTCCCGAAGCCTGCCGCGACTTCTATCGCGAGTTGCTGCTGTTCCCAGTGCAGGCGATGGCCAATGTCTATGACATGTATTATGCTCAGGCCATGAACAGCTATCTGGCTGAGCGCGGCAATCCTGACGCCAACCGATGGGCCGAACGGGTAGGGGAGTGCTTCCTGCGCGACTCGCTGCTCTGTCTGGCCTATAACAAGGAGATTGCCGGTGGCAAGTGGGACGGCATGATGACGCAGAAGCACATCGGCTATACATCGTGGAACGACAATTTCCCTCACGACATGCTGCCCGCGACGAAGCGCGTCGAGACGGCCGCAGCCGGCGGCTTCACCTTCCGTCATAGCGACGGCTATGTGGCCATGGAGGCTGAGCATTACTATGCTGCCCAGGCCGGCGGAAACACGGCCTGGACTACCTATCCCGACTATGGGCGCACTCGCAGCGCTGTCGCACTGACCCCCTATTCGGAACCGACGGGCGACGCTTCGCTCTGCTACCGATTCACGTTGCCTGTGCACCACCCGTCGAGCGTGAAAGTGCTCGTGGTGGTGAAGTCGACGCTCGACTTCGAGAACCGCGGAGGCCATGAGTTCACGGTCAGTCTTGATGACTGCGAGCCTGCCGTCGTGAACTTCAATCGCAACCTCGTCGACCGCGAACCTTATCTCTACTCGCTGTTCTATCCCACCATTGCCCGCCGCGTGGTGGAGAACACCGTCGAATTGCCCGTGGCCGACGGCACGCAGCACGAGCTCCGCCTGCATCCGCGCCATCCGGGCATCGTCTTCGAGAAGGTGGTCGTCGACTTCGGTGGCTACCAGCCTCAGTATCTCTATGGCGAGGAGTCGGAAGTCGTCAGATAATCGCTTGATAATTAAAAGACTAAAGAAATATGACAAACAACGAATCAAAAGGTTTCTACAAACTCTCGTGGACGCAGCGAATCGGCTTCGGTGCGGGTGATCTGGCGCAGAATCTGATTTATCAGACCATCTGCATGTATCTACTCTTTTTCTACACCGACGTCTATGTGCTGGGTGGCGATGCGGCCCGCGCAGCCGGTCTGGCGGGCACGATGTTCCTCGTCGTACGCCTGGTCGACGTGCTGTGGGATCCCCTTGTGGGCACGTTCGTCGACAAGCACACACCGCGTTGGGGCAAGTATCGCTCGTGGCTCGTCATGGGCGGCATTCCGCTCACCATCCTGGCCATCCTCTGTTTCTACGACGGTTTTGCACCGTCAATCCTTTATGCCTACATTACTTATGTCGGCATGTCGATGCTCTACACACTCATCAACGTGCCCTACGGCGCCCTGAACTCATCGCTGACACGCGATACGAACGAGATCACCATTCTGACCTCCACCCGTATGTTCATGGCTAACGCCGGTGGCCTGTGTGTCTCGGCCGGTGTGCCTATCATGGTGGCCCTGATGGCCGGCAAGGAACTCCCGTTGCAGATGGCATTGTTCATGGGTCTCGGCTCGCTTCCGGCTTTCATCTTCATGCCTATGGTGCCGGCCATCAAGCGCAGGGTGGGCAAGAAGTCGATGTTCTACATCTTCCTCTCCGTGGCCATTGTCGGCATGGCATTGCTCTATATCATCAGCAAGACGGGCACGGTGAAGGAGAACATCACGCTGGTGTATATCGCCCAATTCATCAAGTCGACGGGCGTCATCGTGGCCACGGGCTACATGTGGGCGCTGATACCTGAGGTGATTTCCTATGGCGAATATACGACCGGGCGGCGCATCTCCGGCATCGTCAACGCCCTGACGGGCATCTTCTTCAAGGCCGGTATGGCCTTGGGTGGCGTCATCCCCGGCTGGGTGCTTGGAATGACGGGCTATATGGCCCTGCAGAGCGAGGAGAGCACCCTGCCGACAGATTCGGGCGCCTGGTTCACGACGATGCTCATCTATGCCCTCGTCGGTCTGGCTCTGCTCATCTTCTGCTTCTCGCAGACTCGTGAGCGTGTCGTGATGGACGAGAAGGAGACGAAGAATGTCAAGGTGAGCGACCTTTGGACGGAGTTCCGCCGCAACCGCCCCCTGCGCATTGTGGCGTTGTTCTTCATCACATCCTTCTCCATGACCTCGGTCGGCAATGCCGCCGGTGCCTATTTCATGAACGACCTTGAACTGCAGACCCCGTTGGCACAGGAGGGCATCCGCTGGCTGGTGTGCGTCATTCCTGCATTACTGCTTCTGCTGGCCATGTTCATCATCTCGAAGTATGAACTCTCTGACGAAGTGATTGACAACATTAACAAGCAAATAGAAAGTCGCCATCATGAATAATCGCCTATTTTCATTGCTTGTCCTTTCATTGTTCATTAGCCCCGTCGGGGCGCAGACGCTGAAGGACGCCCTTGGCAAGTATTGTCTCATTGGCGTGGCGCTCAATCAGTGGCAGAGCGATGGGCAGGACGACCAGGCCACGGTCGTGGTGCGCAGGCATTTCAATGCTGCCGTGGCGGAGAACTGCATGAAGTCGGAGGTGCTACAGCCGGCCGAGGGGCTGTTCGACTTCCGCTTGGCCGACAAGTTCGTCGACTATTGCGAACAGAACGGACTCACTCCTACGGGCCATTGCCTCGTCTGGCATTCGCAGGCTCCCAAGTGGCTCTTTATCAACGACATGGGACAGCCCGTCAGTCGCGAGGTGCTCATCCAGCGTCTTCAGAACCATATTGCCACGGTCGTGGGGCGCTATCGTGGCCGCATTCTTGGTTGGGATGTGGTCAACGAGGCCTTCGAGGATGACGGCTCGTGGCGCAAGTCACCTTTATATAATATTATCGGTGAGGACTTCATTGAGATAGCCTTCCGTGCGGCCCATGAGGCCGACCCCGACGCAGAGCTCTACTATAATGACTTCTCGATGTCGAAGCCGGGCAAGCGCGAGGCCGTCTGCCGGCTGGTTCGCCAGCTGAAGCAGAAGGGATTGCGCATCGACGCCGTGGGCATGCAGAGCCACAATGGCATGGACTATCCTGACCTTTCGGATTATGAGAAGTCGATAGAAGCCTTCGCCGCTGAGGGCGTGAAAGTCATGATGACAGAACTCGACCTCAACGTGCTGCCCAACCCTCGTCAGTTCAGTGGAGCGTCCGTTGAGCAAAAGTTTGAGTATCAGCAACGTATGAATCCCTACGTCGATGGACTTCCTGACGATGTAGCCCGCCAGTGGGAGGAGCGCTATCTGGAGTTCTTCCGCATCTATGCCAAGCATCGCCAGCAGATTTCGCGCATCACGCTTTGGGGCGTGGCTGACCATAACTCATGGCTTAACAACTGGCCCATGCGTGGACGTACGAGCTACCCGCTGCTGTTCGACCGGCAATATCACGAGAAACCCGTAATTCAGAAAATCATTCAACTTTATAAATAAACTATGCAGCACAGATATCTTTTCCCCAGTGACTTCATGGCCGACCCGTCGGCTCACGTATTTGGCGGACGCCTCTATATTTATCCCTCGCACGACTGGGAGTCGGGCATTCCTGAGAACGACAACGGCGACCACTTTAACATGCGCGACTATCATTGCCTGTCGCTGGCCGACCCGCAGAAGGATGAATGCCGCGACGAGGGGCTCATCCTCAGTGTCGACGACATTCCCTGGGCCGGGCGCCAGTTGTGGGACAACGACGTGGTCGAGAAAGACGGCAAATACTACCTGATTTATTCCATGAAGGACAAGAACGACACGTTCCATCTCGGCGTGGCCATTGCCGACCGCCCCGAAGGGCCGTTCCGTCCGGAGCCGAACCCCATCCGCGGCAGCTACAGCATTGACCCCTGTGTTTTCAAGGACGACAACGGTCAGATCTATTGCTACTTCGGTGGCATCTGGGGTGGCCAGTTGCAGCGCTATCGTGACAACAAGTCGCTCGAAAATGCCTATCTTCCCCAGGGCGACGAGCCTGCATTGCCGGCCCGCGTCGTCCGCATGACCGACGATGTGCTCCAGTTTGCCGAGGAGCCGCGTCCTGTCCAGGTGGTCGATGCCGATGGCAATCCCCAGAAAGCCAACGATCCGCATCGTTTCTTCGAGGCTTCGTGGATGCACAAGTACAACGGCAAGTATTATTTCAGCTATTCCACCGGCGACTCACATTTCCTTTGCTATGCCGTCGGCGATAATCCCTACGGGCCGTTCCGTTTCCGTGGCGTCTTGCTCGAGCCCGTCGTCGGATGGACCACACACCACAGCATCTGCGAATACAAGGGCCACTGGTATCTGTTCCACCACGACTGCGTGCCCAGCGGCGGCAAGACTTGGCTGCGTAGCCTTAAGATTGCCGAGTTGGTCTACGACGAGCAGGGCGACATAAAAGTTCTGAAATAGTTTGGCGGTTTTTCAGATTTTATGTATCTTTGCAGGCGAGTACACTACTGACTAAGATATATGAAACGACTTAATCTGACCATACTATTGCTGCTAAGCCTTGTCTGTGTTTCGGCGCAGACAGGCTTGTTTTTTGCCAGCGACCGTCTCTCGAGCACCATCATCACCAGCATCTGCCAGGACAAGGCCGGCTACATCTGGATTGGCACTGAGCATGGATTGAACCGCTTCGACGGCTATCGCTTCACTGCCTATCTGAACGACCCTGCCGACACGACTTCGCTTAATTATAATGTCGTGTCCTGTGTCTATTCTGACCATGACGGGCAACTGTGGGTCGGAACCAGCAAAGGTCTGCAGCGCTATAACTACGCTACCGACCACTTTGACAACTTTCCCTTTCCCCACGGAAACTTGCCACGCGTAAACGACATTCGGCAGATGCGCGACGGACGCCTCTTTATCGGCACTGCCGGCTACGGGCTGTATGAACTTGACGCCGCAACACTCCAGTTGAAGCAGATCAGAGGCTATGCAGCCTCAGGCATAGAAGATGCCTATTTCAGCCATATCTATGAAGATGCGGCAGGTCGCTTCTGGAAGAGCGCGTCCAACACCCTCAGCTGTCGTTTCCCTGACGGTAAGCTCCTGACCTTCGACGCTGCCTATGGCACACCCACCGACTTCTTCGATTTCAATGGTAAGCCTGTCGTCGTCTGCCGCGATAACTTCCTGACCTTTGAGGATGAGCAGTTGACGGTGGCCCGCTTCGACCTTTCTGCGCTTGAGGGCCGTCAGGTGGGTTTCCGCACGGCCTTCAAGGATCGTCAGGGCAACATCTATGTCGGCACTCGAGGTAACGGCCTCTACTGGATTCCTGCCGGTACGCGCCGGCTGGTCCGTCATCCAGCTGTTGCTCAGGGCATTGACCTGAATGCAACGAAGATCTGGGCCATCGCCGAAGACCAGCAGGGCAACCTGTGGGTGGGTTGTCAGCAGAAAGGCCTCCTGATGATTCCAAGTCGCAAGGCGCAGTTCTCGTCGTGGAGCTTTTCGGGTCAGAAAGTCGACATCGGCACCTATGTTTCATCCGTCTGTGAGGGCGACGCCGACCGCATCTGGGTGACCGTCCAGAACAAGGGCGTCTACGGCTTCGACTCCATTGGCCGGATCGTGGCTCATCCTTCGGCCCCCAACGATGTTGAGTTCATCTATCGCGACCGCCAGCACGACTACTGGCTGGGCACGAGCCATGGCCTTTTCAGCTACGACCCCCTGACAGGCCGCTCACAGCTGCTCAGCAATTTCGATTGCGACAAGTTCTCTGCCATGACCGACGATGGCCATGGTCATCTGTTCTTCTCTGCTTTTTCCAAAGGCGTCCTCATGTATGACAGGGCGACTCGCAGTTTCCGTAATTTCTCTATGAGCCAGACGGGCGACACCCTGCGCGGCTATCTCTGCAACGACTGGGTGATGACGCTCACCACCGACCATGAAGGCCACGTCTGGCTGGGTACGTCGTCGGGCGTCAGCTGCTATGACCCTGAGGCCGACAGCTTCCGGCCGCACGGCTGGTCGGTGCTCAATGAAACGCGTCTCTGCAATGCCCTCTGCGAGACCCATGACGGCGACATGCTCATGGGCACCGAACAGGGCATCTACGTATGGCGCCGCAAGTCGAACGACGTGCAGCTGTTTCCCAATTCCGAGCCTTTGCAGAGCCTGGCCGTCAATTACATTGTTCAGGACAATGGAGGCGACATTTGGTGTAGCACCTCGATGGGCATCTGGCACTATCACGTCAGCGACCAGCGCTGGGTCAGCTATGTCAACGGCTCCGGTCTTTCAGTCCATGAGTATGTCTATAGCGCCGGTCTTCACACCGACGACGACCGCATTGCCTTTGCCACAAGCGACGGACTGACCACCTTCACACCGCGGCAGGTGCATGAAGTGCGGGCCTCCGACGCTGAAATCCGCCTGACGGGGTTCTATATCGGTAATACCGCCGCCAACACCCTGACCACTTCGGGCGGACGCAGCGTCACCGACAAGCCTGTCACCGAGTCGACCCATTTCCGGGTGTCATATCTCGACAACATCTTCTCGCTCGAGTTTTCGTTGCTCAACTATTCGAATGCGGCCAACACTATCTTCGAATACCGTCTCGACGACGCCCGCCAGTGGATTCGCAATCCTGAGGGACAGAACGTAGTCGTCTTCAACCATCTGCCCAGCGGCACCTATAAGCTGGAGGTGCGGGCCATCGACAATGATGTCGTCTCGTCACCGGCCGTCTTCACCATCACCGTCTCGCCGCCCTGGTATCGCACGCCCCTGGCTTATTTCCTGTATCTTCTTATCCTTTTGTCAATCGTCGGATTCCTGGTCTTGCTCTATCGTCGTCACATGCGCCAGCAGCTCGACGAGGACAAGATGAAGTTCCTCATCAATGCCACCCATGACATCCGTTCGCCGCTGACGCTCATTATGTCACCCTTGAAGAAGTTGCGCCGCCGGAATCTTGACGACGAGTCGCGCATCGACCTTGAGGTCATCGACCGCAATGCCCAGCGCATTCTCACGCTGGTCAATCAGATCCTCGACGTGCGCAAGATCGACAAGCAGCAGATGCACCTGCATTGCCGCGAGACCGACATGCAGGAGTTCATCAGCGTCATCTACAAAGTCTACGAATACAATGCGCAGGAGCGCGGCATCACCTTCACCTTCACTCATCCTGACGAGCCCGTCATGGCGTGGATTGACCGCACCCAGTTCGACAAGGTCGTCAGTAATCTGCTGTCGAATGCCTTTAAGTACACATTCGACCAGGGTGACATCAACATCGACCTTGGTGTTGACGATGACGCCCGCAATGTGGTCATCACCGTCACCGACAATGGCACCGGCATGCGCGACGACACCATTCAGCACATCTTCGACCGCTTCTATCAGGGCAAGACCGACAAGTCGTCGCACATCGAGGGTACGGGCATCGGTCTGAACCTCTGCAAGATGATTGTCGACATGCACCACGGCACCATCACCGCCCGCAACCGTCAGGACGGCGTCAAGGGCAGCCAGTTCACCGTGGCCATACCCATGGGACACGACCATCTCAGCGACATCGAGATTGACGACCGTCCGGAGCAGCCGACGACCGTGAAGATTCCGGCCAAGAAGCAGCCACGCTCCAACTATCGCGTGCTCGTTGTTGACGACGACGAGGAAATCGGCCGCTACATCGGTCATGAGCTCGGTGCCTACTATCATTTTGCTGTCTGCCATAACGGCAAGGACGGACTCAAGGAACTCCTCACCAATCCATACGACGTCGTCATCAGCGACGTCATGATGCCCGAGATGGACGGCTTCACGATGCTCCGCATGCTCAAGACGAATGTGAACATCTCGCACATTCCCGTCATCATGCTCACCTCGAAGACCGACGTCGGCAACCGTCTCGAGGGACTCGAGAAGGGAGCCGACGCCTATCTGACCAAGCCTTTCTCAATGGACGAGCTGCATCTGACCATCGACAACCTCATCGCCAACCACCTGCGCCTGAAGGGCAAGTTCTCCGGAGTCCAGCAACCGGCCGACCGCATTGAGGCGCCGGAGCTCAAGGGCAACGACGAGCAGCTCATGGAGCGTATCATGAAGAGCATCAACGCCCACCTGTCGGACAGCGACTTCGGTGTCGACACGCTCTGCGAGGAGGTGGGCATCAGCCGCGCCCATCTGCATCGCAAGATGAAGGACATGACGGGCATTCCCGTCTCCGAGTTCATCCGCAACCTTCGTCTGGAACAGGGGGCACGCATGCTGCGCGAGCAGAAGCTCAACATCACCCAGGTGGCCTATGCCGTCGGTTTCTCCAACCTCGGCTATTTCTCCACCGTCTTCCGTAAGCACTTCGGAGTCTCGCCCCGCGAGTTTGTTGAGCAACAGTAGTATTGGCTTTTGGCTGTTGGCTAATAGCTAACAGCCAAAAGCCCAGAGCCTATCGCTTGTCGGGCACACCGAATTCGGCCCAGCGCTCCTGCGGGTAGTAGCCCTTCAGGGTCTTTTTGTGTTCAGCGTAAGCAGCCTTCACGCCGAGCATCACGTCGTTCATGTGCTTCACCTTCGGCGACAGCTCAGCCCTCAGGCGGTCGCATTCGTCGTTAGCCTTCTGCAGCTCGGTCAGCTGGCGCTCCATCTCGTCGATTTCGGCTGTGGTCACTCCGCCGCCAACGCCGCTTTTCAGGTGCTTGCGCAAGCCGCCGATCAGGTTGCGGCTCTTCTCAATCTGTAGTTCAGTTGTCTTTGACATAATCTGTTGTTTTTTATAGGTTAATAATTGGACTTCAGCTATTAGCTTTTGGCTTTTAGCTATTAGCCAACAGCCAACATCCTTACCGCAAAGTTAACAAAAAAAGTCGATTTTTCGATGTCTGTATCATTCGCTTTTTGAACTTTTTTAACCTCGTAAAGCCTCTTTGTTTAACAATTATTTGCTGACATGCGACCTCTCTTAATGCTTTTTGAGACATTAGTGGAATCCGTTCTCAGGCGAAATACCTAATTTTGCAACCATGAAGCAAAAAATACTCCTCATCGCTCTTGCCCTGGTCAGCGTTCTGACGGCTGCCAAGGCCCAAGGTCTGAAGCCTACTTACAAGACTTCAGCCAACGGTAATCCTATCTCGCCGTGCATCTTCTGTGCCGACCCTACGGCCGTGGAATATGAGGGGCGCCTCTATGTCTATGGCACCAACGACCACCAGCAGTTCATCGCCAACGAACGTTCCGGCGAGAACCACTACGGCGCCATCAAGCAGCTCGTCGTCTTCTCCACCGACGACCTGGTCAACTGGACCTTCCACGGCGTCATCGACGTCGGCGCACTCTGCGGCTCATGGTGCTACGCCTCATGGGCACCCTCGGTGGTCAGCCGTCAGGAGGACGACGGACAGACCCATTTCTACCTCTATTTCTCTAACAGCGGTGCCGGCGTCGGCGTGCTCACCAGCACCTCGCCCACCGGCCCGTGGCGTTCGCCTCTCTCCCGGGCGCTCATTTCGAAGTCTACGCCCGGTGTGGGCCAGTGCAGTGCCCCCTTCGACCCAGGTGTCTGCATCGACGCCGACGGCACCGGCTGGCTGGCCTTTGGCGGCGGCTCGGTCAATGCTGAGGGCACCAAACTGATGCCCGGCAACGCCCGCATCGCCCGGCTCAAGCCCGACCTCGTCTCACTCGACGGGGCAGCCGTCGAGATTCCTGCTCCCTATCATTTCGAGGCTAACGAACTGAACGTGATGAACGGTAAGCTGGTCTACACCTATTGCACCACCTGGAGCGACCGCGACGACTGGGACTCCTATGGGCGTACCGTCGATGCCCCGACATCGGCCAGCATGTGCTACATGACGACCAGCACCCCCCTCAATCCCTCGTCGTGGCTCTATCGGGGTGAGTATCTTGCCAACCCCGGCCGCTTCGGCTATCCCTACGGCAACAACCACACCCATCTGCAGAAGTTCGGCATCAGCTATTATCTGCTCTACCACACGCAGGCCCTCGAACAGAAGATGCAGACCGGAGCGTCAGGTTTCCGCAGCATCGCCATCAGCCGTGCTTCCGTCTATGAGCGCTCGCAGACCGTCAATGCCGTCACGCCCGACGACCGCGGGCCTGACCAGCTGACCAACCTCAATCCCTATGCCCTCCAGCAGGCTGAGACCATGGCTACGGCCGGCGGCATCAGCTATGAGGACTTCAGCAACGTTGACAATCCGTCGAAGAACCTGTCCCACCAGCCGCTGCTCGTCAGTATGCAGCAGGGCTCATGGATCATGGTGCGCGGCGTCGACTTCGGTGCCGATGCTCCAGCCGCCTTGCAGCTCAGCACCCGTGGCAGCGGCACCCTCGAAATTCGCCTCGACAACCTCGGAGCCCAGCCGGCAGCCGTCGTGACCATCGACGCCGACGGCACGTCCGACTATGCCCTGAGCGATGCCACGCGCCTGAAGGGCATCCACAATGTCTACTTCGTCGCTACGGCGTCCGACGGCCTGCAGTGGGACAGCTGGCAATTCCTCCCCGCCACCTCCGACGGCATCACCAGAATCTCCGCGCTCCATTCTCAACCCTCACCTTGCTTCGATCTGCTCGGGCGCCCTACAGCGTCCTCCGAGGCCTGTCGCAGTCAGGTCATCCTCACGAAGTCAAAGAAACTGATTCAATAAAGACTTATATTAACTAAAACTAACAACAGCTTATGAATAAACTAAAATTGTTCTCCCTTTTCGCCACTGTGGCAACGGCGAGTCTCGTTACCACGGCAAAGGCCGACGTGGATCCCAATTTCTACGTCTACCTCTGCATCGGACAAAGCAACATGGAGGGTCAGGGCACTATCGAGGCCCAGGACCGCACGGGCGTCAGCGACCGCTTCCTCATGATGTCGCCCATTG
>JAFTGI010000223.1 GCA_017458195.1 Prevotella sp. | reverse complement strand
TGGCCAAGGACAACGGCATCAGCCGCTCGGCCAACGTCATCCTGCTCGGCGCTGCGCAGAAGGCCCTCGGCATTGAATACGAAAAGCTGGAAGACGCCATCCGCCGCGTCTTCGGCCGCAAGGGCGACGCCGTCGTCGAGGCTAACATCAAGGCCCTGGCCCTCGGCCGCGAGGCTCAGAAATAGATTGTTTTTGCATAAAAATCTAAAGAAGACTGCACCTTTGAGGTTTCAAGGTGCAGTCTTTTTTAGGTTTAGTCTGAATAACCGGTTGAAAATTATCGGTCCTTCCCTATCGGTGAGATGGTTCTTATCAAGTCAAGAAACGGTGCTTCTCGAAAGTAATATAGGGGTATATTACCTTCGAAAAGCACCACTTTGTAGTCAAAGTGACGTTTATTTGCCTGTAAAGAACCGCAGTTTCTGCAACCAGTTTTTTCGGACTGAGCCAGAAAAAGACCTTTGCGGAAACGACTTTTTGGGATGAAAAGTTTGGTGGTTAAGACAAATATTTGTACCTTTGTGACGGAATCAGAAAAACGTTAACAAATATACATTTATTTACTATGAAACCAACCCCGATTAAGAGAGAGATCGTCGACCAGCTCGTCAACGACCTGGGTATCGACGACTTTGCCAAAGCCACCATCCGCGAGGTGAAGCAGGTGGCCGCCATGGCCGAGAAGCAGAGCGGCGTGGAGTTTATCAAGATGGAAATGGGCATACCCGGACTGCCGGCCGCAAAGGTGGGCGTCGACGCCCAGGTGAAGGCGCTGCAGGACGGCATCGCCCACAGCTATCCCGACATTCAGGGACTGCCTGAGCTGAAGCAGCAGGCCTCGCGCTTCGTCAAGGCCTTCATCGGCGTCGACGTCAAGGCTGAGGGCTGCGTGCCCGTCTGCGGCTCCATGCAGGGCACGTTTGCCTCGTTCCTCACCTGCTCGCAGGCCGACCGCCGCCGCGACACCGTGCTGTTCATCGACCCCGGCTTCCCCGTCCAGAAGATGCAGCTGCAGGTGCAGGGCGTGCGCTATGAGACCTTCGACGTCTACGACTATCGCGGCGACCGCCTGCAGGAGAAGCTCGGGAGCTACCTCAAGACGGGCCGCATCTGCGCCATCGTCTATTCCAACCCCAACAACCCCGCATGGATCTGCCTCACCGAGCAGGAGCTGCAGATCATCGGCCAGCTGGCCACGCAGTACGACGCCATCGTCATGGAGGACCTGGCCTACTTCGCCATGGACTTCCGCCAGGACCTCTCGGTGCCCTTCCAGCCACCCTATCAGCCGACCGTGGCCCGCTACACCGACAACTACATGCTGCTCATCAGCGGCTCGAAGGCCTTCTCGTATGCCGGCGAGCGCATCGGCGTCGTCTGCATCAGCGACGTGCTGTTCCATCGCCACTATCCCGACCTGGCAGAGCGCTACGAGGGCCTGCCCTTCGGACTCGTATTCTCGACCCGCATGCTCTATGCCCTCAGCTCAGGCACGAGCCACTCGGCCCAGTATGCCATGGCCGCCATGATGCGGGCTGCCTGCGACGGCGACTACCGCTTCCGCGACGACATCCGCGTCTACGGCGAGCGTGCCCACCGCCTGAAGGAGATTTTCCTGCGCCACGGCTTCCACGTCGTCTACGACCGCGACCTCGACCAGCCCATCGCCGACGGCTTCTACTTCACCATCGGCTATCGGGGCTTGACCTCCGGCGAGCTGGCCCGCGAACTGATGTACTATGGCGTTTCGGCCATCTGCCTGATCACCACCGGCTCTCATCAGGAGGGCCTGCGCGTCTGCACCTCCTTCATCGAGGACCATCAGTACGCCCAGCTCGACGAGCGCATGGCCGCCTTTGCGGAGAATCATCCCCTCTGAACCGGACAGCGTCATCGTACGCAAGGGTGTGCCAGAGACTTTTCGTCCCCCCCGGATAAAGCTATGAATTGCGATATTCCGAGGGGGACATTCCGACGTGCTTCTTGAAGAACTTGCCGAAGAACGACTGGTTGGCAAAGTTCAGTTCGTGCGTAATCTCCTTGATGTCCATCTTCGTATTCTTCAGCAGCATGCGCATCTCGGTGATGACGTAGTTGTTGATCCACTCCGAAGGGGTGTAGCCGCTCGACTGCCTGACCGCCTCAGAGAGGTATTTGGCCGTGATGCAGAGCTGACGGCTATACCAGCTGACGTTGCGCTCGCGACGGTAGTTTTGCTCCACCAGCCTGACGAACTGCTCGCAGATGGCGTCGGCACGCGTGCTTTGCTGCGGGTCGCGCATGTGATGCTGATGGAACTCGCAGCTCAGGTCGTAGGCCAGTGACTGAAGTATCGAGCCTACAACCTCCGGAAGAAGCGGATGGGTGGTTTGAGTGTCAATCTTTCGCCTTATGAGGCCAAAGTAGGTCTTGAAGTCGTCGATGACCCACTGGCTGAGGCGAAACACCGGATTGGAAAGACGGAAAAAGAAAAGGTCGGACTTCACGGAAAGATGCTGGTAAACCTCGTGAGCGAAATCTTTTGTGATAATAAAGCCTTTGCCGGCCATGTCGGGGCTGCTGGTGCCGTTGAGCACCATCTGGCTTTCGTCGATGAGGATGCAGTCGCCTGCCTCCACGACGCATTTCTTCAGTCCGACGGTGTACTCTGCCCTACCCTGCGTGCACAAACCGAAAATGAGGCATTTCGTACGGAACGGCATGAGCAGCCGGGCGACGAGCCTCAGGTTGTCGATGAGCATGATCTTACCGGGAATGTAGGGGCCTCCGAAGGTGCGATGGGCATCTTCAACAGTGAGGTCCTGCATTTCCGACATATCGTTCATACCATTCCTAAGGGTTATTCCGTTATCTACAAGTTCACTATCACCGTGCACACCTACCTGGTGGTCGGCACGCGGGTCGCTATGCCGTTGCAAATAATGCTACGGCAAGGGCTGCTACACATGTGTAGTGAAAAACTCCTCATAGAACAACAAGTTGTGGTTATAATAAGGTTGGCTAATCTTCTTTTGAACAGGATAAGAGAATACTCTACACTGCAAAGTTAGACTAATTTAGGAAATGGGCCAAAAGTTTTGACAGAAAACAATCCAGAATCCGAAATTTGTAACAATATTACGTAAAACTGGAAGAATCGACGGAAAATTGTCACAGGGCTGTCTACCTGGAGAAATAAAAAAAAGAAATCCCGCATAGCCTATGCCATACGGGACTCCTTTTATTGCGAAACAGAAATCAGTCTTCGAGCACGGTCTCCTGAACGTAGTCGAGCACGTTCTTGCGGTTGGCCTGCATCCGCTCGTACTCCTCCTTGGAGCCGACGATGAGCTTCTCGAACTCGCGCAGACCGGTGCCGGCGGGGATGAGATGGCCGCAGATGACGTTCTCCTTCATGCCCTCCAGATGGTCCACCTTGCCGCGGATGGCTGCTTCGTTGAGCACCTTCGTGGTCTCCTGGAACGAGGCAGCCGACATGAACGACTTGGTCTGCAGGGCAGCACGGGTGATACCTTGGAGAATCTGAGTCGACGTGGCAGGCACGGCATCACGCACCTGAACGATGCGGAGGTCGCGGCGCTTGAGGCTCGTGTTCTCGTCGCGCAGACGGCGGGCGGTGACAATCTGGCCCTTCTGCAGGTTCTCAGAGTCGCCGGCGTCGGTGACGACCTTCTTGCCCCAGATGCGGTCGTTCTCCTCGGCGAAATCGAGCTTGTCGACCACTTCCTGCTCGAGGAACGAGGTGTCGCCGGGATCGTTGATCTGCACCTTGCGCATCATCTGGCGGACGATAATCTCGAAGTGCTTGTCGTTGATCTTGATACCCTGCAGGCGATAGACGTCCTGAACCTCGTTGACGATGTACTCCTGGACGGCCGTGGGACCCTTGATGGCGAGGATGTCGCTCGGGGTGATGGCGCCGTCGGAGAGCGGCGTGCCGGCACGCACGGCGTCGTGCTCCTGAACAAGGATCTGCTTGGAGAGCGAGACGAGGTACTTGCGCTGGTCGCCAGCCTTCGAGGTGACGATGATCTCGCGGTTGCCACGCTTAACCTTGCCCATGGTGACCTCACCGTCGATCTCGCTGACGACAGCGGGGTTCGACGGGTTGCGGGCCTCGAAGAGCTCGGTGACACGGGGCAGACCGGCGGTGATGTCACCACCCTTGGCGGCGGCACGCGGAATCTTGACAAGGGTCTCACCGGTGCGGACCGTCTGGCCGTCCTCGACGACGACGTGGCCGCCGACGGGGAAGTTGTAGGTTCCGATCTTCTCGCCGTTGACGTCGAGCACGTCGCAGGTGGGCACCTTGGTCTTGTCCTTCGACTCGGTGACGATCTTCTCAGTCAGACCGGTGGTTTCGTCGGTCTCGGCGCGGAAGGTGATGCCCTCGATGACGTCGTTGAACTTCAGACGTCCGGCATACTCGGTCACGATGACGGCATTGAAGGGGTCCCACTGGGCAATCTTGTCGCCCTTGGAAACAACGTCGCCCGTCTTATAATATACGGAAGCACCGTAAGGCACGTTCACGGTAGAGAGCACAATCTTGGTGTTGGGATCGACGAAGCGCAGCTCGCCCAGACGGCTGACCACCATCTCGCACTCGCGGCCATCCTCGTCGAAGGGCACGGTGCGCACCTCCTCGAACTCCAGACGGGCACTCTCGTACTTCGACACGATAGAGGCATTGGCGGCAGCATTGGCAGCCACACCACCGGCGTGGAACGTACGGAGCGTGAGCTGCGTGCCCGGCTCACCAATGGCCTGGGCGGCAATCACACCGACGGCCTCGCCCTTCTGCACCATGCGACGCGTAGCCAGGTTGCGGCCGTAGCACTTGCGGCAGACACCCTTCTTCGACTCGCAGGTGAGCACCGAACGAATCTCGACGCTCTCAATCTCGGCGGCCTCGATGGCCTCGGCAATGGGCTCGGTGATCTCTTCGCCGGCAGGCACGATGACATCGCCCGTCTTGGGGTTGATGACATCGTGGACGCTGACGCGGCCCAGGATGCGCTCGGCCAGCGAGCTGATGATCTCGTCGCCACTCTTCAGGGCGGTGCAGACCAGTCCGCGCAGGGTGCCGCAGTCTTCCTCGGTGATGATCACGTCGTGGCTGACGTCGACCAGACGGCGGGTCAGGTATCCGGCGTCGGCCGTCTTCATGGCCGTATCGGCCAGACCCTTACGGGCACCGTGGGTAGAGATGAAGTATTCGAGCACCGACATGCCCTCCTTGAAGTTCGACAGGATGGGGTTCTCGATAATCTGGTGTCCCTCGGCACCGGCCTTCTGAGGCTTGGCCATCAGGCCACGGATGCCGGAGAGCTGCTTGATCTGGTCCTTAGAACCACGGGCACCGGAGTCGAGCATCATGAACACGGCGTTGAAGCCCTGGTCGGCCTCGGTCATCTCCTTCATCAGGATGTTGCCGATGTCGTTGTTCACGTGGGTCCAGGTATCGATGACCTGGTTGTAGCGCTCATTGTCGGTGATGAAGCCCATGTTGTAGTTGTCGGTGATCTGCTGCACCTCCTCGTTGCCCTTGGCAATGAGCGTGGCCTTCTCCTCGGGGATGATGATGTCGTCGAGGTTGAACGACAGACCAGCCAGATAGGCCATGCGGTAGCCCAGGTTCTTGATGCCATCGAGGAACTCGCAAGCCTCGGCAAAGCCAACGTTCTTAATCACATCGGCAATGATGTCGCGCAGCGACTTCTTCGAGATGACCTTGTTGACGTAGCCCACCTCCTTCGGCACAATGCCATTGACGATGACGCGACCCACGGAGGTCTCGACCTGATGGCGCACATGGATGCCGTCGACCACATCGTCGACCACCACCTTCACCTGGGCGTGCAGGTCGCACTTGCCCTCGTTGTGGGCAATGATGGCCTCCTCAGGACCATAGAACGAGAGACCCTCGCCCTTGGCACCGGGACGAATCTTGGTGATGTAGTACAGACCGAGCACCATATCCTGCGAAGGCACGGTGATAGGAGCACCGTTGGCCGGGTTCAGGATGTTGTGGCTCTGCAGCATGAGCAGCTGGGCCTCGAGGATTGCCTCATTGGAGAGGGGAAGGTGAACGGCCATCTGGTCGCCATCGAAGTCGGCGTTGAATGCCGTACATGCCAGCGGGTGAAGCTGGATGGCCTTGCCCTCGATGAGTTTGGGCTGGAATGCCTGGATACCCAGACGGTGCAGTGTCGGTGCACGGTTGAGCAGCACAGGGTGACCCTTCATCACATTCTCCAGAATATCCCACACAACGGGTTCCTTGCGGTCGACAATCTTCTTGGCGCTCTTCACCGTCTTGACAATGCCGCGCTCAATGAGTTTGCGGATGACAAACGGTTTGTAGAGTTCGGCTGCCATATCCTTGGGGATACCGCACTCACCCATGTTGAGTTCGGGACCGACCACGATGACCGAGCGGGCCGAGTAGTCGACACGCTTACCAAGCAGGTTCTGACGGAAGCGTCCTTGCTTTCCCTTGAGGCTGTCGCTGAGCGACTTGAGGGGTCGGTTGGCGTCGCTCTTGACTGCACTCGACTTGCGCGAGTTGTCAAGCAGCGAGTCGACGGCCTCCTGCAGCATGCGCT